>DASRZO010000481.1:0-16199 GCA_035686405.1 Pseudomonadales bacterium
CGGCCGCGGCTGGAATTTCATGTGCCACGAGTCGCAGCTGCCGGACAGCGGCTCGTTCTTCATGAACTACATCGGCGAGGACCAGGTGATCGTCGTGCGCGATCGCAGCCGCAAGATCAACGTGCTGCTGAATTCGTGTCCGCACCGCGGCAACACGGTGTGTCGCGCCGAACAGGGCCGTACGAACAGCTTCTTGTGCTCGTACCACGGGTGGAACTACGACCTCGACGGCCGGTTGGTCGCGATTCCGGGGCAAGAGGCCTTCTACCGCAACGACGTCGACAAGTCGCAGTGGGGCCTCGCCAAAGCCGCGCAGGTCGAGAGCTACCGCGGCTTCGTATTCGCGACGCTCGATCCGACCGCGCCGCCGCTCGAGGACTATCTCGGCTGGGTCGGCAAGCTCGGGCTCGACATGCTCGCCGCGCAGGGCGATCTCGAAGTGCTGGACGGCATCCACAAGAACCGCTTGCAGTGCAATTGGAAGCTCGCGGTGGACAACCTGTACGACTGGTACCACGTGAAGATCTCGCACGGGTCGGCGATGCGGATCGGCTTCGTGCAGGAAGAAGGCATGGCGCCGCTGAACCAGATGGTCATCCTCGGCGAATACGGCCACGGCATCGGCGGTCCCGGCGTCACCGAAGCACAGCTCGAAGAACTCGAAGCGCGCGTGATGCGCGGCGCTCCGGGCGAGCCGCAGTGGTACGACCTGTTCGCGACGCGCCGGCTCGATCCGCGCATGCGCAAAGAGCTCGGCCCCGTCGGCTCGCGCTCGCTCGGCCATCCGAACATCTTCCCGAACCTGTGGGTATCGCTGACGAATCAACTGTGTCTGCGTTTACCGCGCGGTCCGTTCGAGACGGAGCTGTGGTGGTTCACGCTGGTGCCGAAAGGCATTCCGGCCGAAGCGCGGCGCGAAGCGATCTACATGGCGAATCACGTGTTCGGGCCGGCCGGGCTGCTGGAACAGGACGACGGCGAGAACTGGAGCCACTCGACGCGCGGCGCCAAGGGTTCGCACTCGCGCACGTTGCCGCTGAACTATGCGATGGGTCGCGGCCACGACCGCGTGCAGCACGATCCGTCGGGGCAGAGTTGCATCGAAACCGTCGTCAACGAACACGGCCAGCGTTGGACGTATCAATCGTGGCAGGAGTGGATGCGGGCCGACAGTTGGCAAGAGTTGATGGCGAACCATTCGCTGCCGCCGGCCGAGGTGGTCTGATGGCTGCGTGCAACGATGCGAGCCCGCAAGATCACGGTCTGCAGCGGCTGAGCTTGCAGGAACGGATGCTGCTCGGTTTCGAGGTCGAGCAATTCCTGTATCACGAGGCGAGCTTGCTCGACGACCGCAAGCTCGACGAGTGGCTCGCGCTGTGCACCGACGACATCTACTACTGGATGCCGATCCGCCGCACGACGACGGCGAAAGAGATCGACAACGAATTCACCAAGCCGGGCGGCATGGCGTATTTCGACGACGACAAGAAGACGCTCGCGCTGCGCGTGCAGAGGCTGCAAGTCGGCCGCGCGTGGGCCGAAGATCCGCCGTCGCGCACCCGTCACGTCGTGACCAACGTGCGCGTCGTCGGCGTGGACGGCAACGACGTCACGGTCGCGTCGAACTTCATGCTGTATCGCACCCGGCTCAACAGCGAAGAAGACAGCTGGATCGGCCGGCGCGAAGACGTTCTGCGCCGCGACAACGGCGCGTTCAAGTTGGCGCGGCGTTCGATCTATCTCGATCAGACGGTCATCCTCGCGCAGAACATGAGCAACCTGTTCTGAGGCGGCGGGTTCGGCTCGAAGTGCAGCGCCCCGGCATGCAGGTCTCCGCGATGCCGCCGAAGATGCGTCGCAGTCTCAACATCGCCGCGTCGGTCGACCCGACGCATCGGGTGAAACGCGCGCCGCCGACGGCCGACGAAATCGACGCCGCCGTCACGCTGATGGGCGAGACGCGCATGGACGGGGTCGGCTACTCGGTCGCTCGGCTCGAGCCGCCGTTTTGTTTCGCCGGCTTATCGGGCGCGTTGGGGCTGTGCTACTTCGTCAAGCGCGGCACCGTGTGGCTCGAACGCGAGGGCGAGCCGGACCGCGTGGTCGAATTGCGCCAGGGCGCGGTCGTTGGCGGATCGGGTCTCGTGGCGCATTGGTTCAAGTCGGATGCGCGTGCGGCGACGCGCCACACTCGTCCGCTCGAATACACGCCGCTCGGCGGCGCGGGCGCCGGCAGCGCACGCGCGGTCGAGCTGATCATCGGCCACGTGCCGCTCGAATCGCTCGCGCTGGTATCGGTGATGGGGGACATCATCGTGATTCCGCCGGACGCAGATTCGCCGGTGTGCCGCCGTATCTGGAATGCGCTCGAACAGATCGAAGACGAGCTGAACGACGCGCGCCCGATGGGCGGCGTCACGCCGGCGGTGCGCCGGCAGTCGGAGATCGTTCTGCTGAACCTCGCGCGTTACACGGTCGCGACCGGCGCGCGCGACGCGGTCGAAGCGCTGAACATGCGCCTCGACTTGCGCATCGTGCGCGCGACCGCGGCGGCGGCGCACGGGCCGCTGTCGACGTGGACCGTCGCCAAACTCGCGCGCATCGCCGGCATGTCGCGCACGACGTTCGCGGAACGTTTTCATCGGCTCACCGGCAATTCGCCGCTGCAGACGATCACGCACATGCGGTTGCGGCTCGCGGCGTCCGAACTCGCGCGCGGACGCAAGTCGATCGGCGCCGTGGCGGACGAAGCGGGTTACGGTTCGGCCGCCGCGTTCATTCGCGCGTTCGAGCGTTATTTCCACGTCACGCCGAAGCAGTGGCGCAAGACGCATCGTTCCGAAACATAGGCACCGGGAGCAGACGCCCAACGGCCACCCCGAGGGGCGCTGCCGTCGACTTGGGACAACGGAGGACACCATGGATCTAGGAATCGCCGGTAGGACCGCGCTCGTGTGCGGCGCGAGCAAAGGGCTCGGTTACGGCTGCGCCGAGGCGCTCGCGCGCGAAGGCGTGGACGTGACGATCGTCGCGCGCGACGCGACGAAACTCGCCGAAGCCGAGGCGACGCTGCGCGCGTTGCGCGGCGGCCGCGTGCTGGCCGTGCAGGCGGACGTGACGAGCGCGGACGGTCGCGCCGCGATGCTGGCGGCGTGTCCGCAGCCGGACATCGTCGTCAACAACGCCGGCGGTCCGCCACCCGGCGATTTCCGCGCGTGGGATCGCAACGTGTGGCTCGCGGCACTCGACGCGAACATGCTCGCCCCGATCGAACTGATCCGCGCCACCATCGACGGGATGCTCGAGCGCGGCTTCGGCCGCATCGTCAACATCACGAGCCACATGGTGAAGGAGCCGGTCGCGATGCTCGGCTTGTCGAACGGCGCGCGTGCCGGCCTCACCGGTTTCGTCGCCGGGCTCGCGCGCGACGTGGTCGCGCGCGGCGTGACGATCAACAACCTGTTGCCGGGACAGTTCGATACCGATCGGCTGCGCTCGAACCACGAAAAGTTCGCCGCGCGGATGAACGTCGCACCCGAAGAACAGCGCGAGCGCGCCCGCAACAGCGTGCCGGCGCGGCGCTTCGGCACGCCGGCCGAATTCGGCGCCGCGTGCGCGTTTCTGTGCAGCGCGCACGCGGGCTTCATCACCGGTCAGAACATCTTGCTCGACGGCGGGCAGTATCGCGGCTTGATGTAGGTCGTGCGCGCGGCGGTGCCTTCTCCGCCAAAGATGAATCCGCCGCGCGGCGATGACGCCGCAGCATTGCGCGCGCTGCGCGTTGCGTTGATGCTGCAGCGTCCGCCGTAGAGTCATACAGAACGAGGAGTTTCGATGCCGCTGCTGAACCCGAGCGCAAGCTGGTTGCCGCTCGAAGCCCGCTTCCGCGCCGAGAAAGACCCGCAGGTCCATCGCTTGATCAAGGAAGTGCGCTATCACGTCGAGCACGAGATCGCCGGCGATCTCGAAGCGTTGATGGACACGCTGACGCTCGATCCGATTTACCACTTCTACGGCGGCCCATCGCCGATGACGTTGATCGGGCGTGTGGCGGTGGAAGGCTTCTACAAGCAGATGATCGCGGCCGGCGGCAATCAGTTCGAGATCGTCATCAAACGCATCGTTGCCGACCCCGGCGCGGTGATCACCGAAGGTGTCGTGAAACAGGTGTATACGGGCAAGGAGCTGACCGCGATGGGGCGCAACGAGGTCGCCGGCGGCCCGATCGCGAACGCGGACCTGTTCTTGTCGACGACGCAGTTGCTGACGGTGTGGCCGAGCGATCCCGACGGCAAGCTGGTCGGCGAGGACATCTATTTCGGCGAGGCGCCGCTGTCGCATCTCGAGCGCATTTCGCGCACGGATCTGCCGAAGGGCTACCGTTGGGAACACCGTGTCTGACGCGGCCGCGACGCCGCCGTCTTCGATGCGCGATGCCGCGACGTTGCTGCTCGTACGCGACGCCGCCGCCGGTCTCGAAGTGTTCATGGTCGAGCGCCCCGGCGCCGCCGATTTCGGCGGCATGCACGTCTTTCCCGGCGGCAAGGTCGACGTCGCCGACGCGCGTGTCGAGGCGCGCTGCGTCGGTTTGAACGACGCGGTCGCGAGCCGGCAACTCGGCGTCGCGCGCGGCGGCATCGCGTTCTGGAACGCAGCGATTCGCGAAGCGTTCGAAGAAGCGGGCGTGTTGCTCGCGTATCGCGGCGAGCGGTTGGTCGATCTCTCGGACGCGGCGACGCGCGATCGCTTTGCCGACCATCGCGACGCCGTGCACAAAGGCGTGTTGTCGATCGAGGATCTCTGCGCGCGCGAGGACCTCATGCTCGCGACCGACCGCGTGTATTACTTCAGCCATTGGATCACGCCGCTCGGCCCGCCGCGGCGTTACGACACCCGCTTCTTTCTCGCGCACATGCCGGAGAACCAGGAGACCGCGCACCACGAGCGCGAGCTCGAAGACGGCGTGTGGGTACGGCCGCGCGACGCGCTCGCGCATCGCGAAGCCGAGCGCTGGATGATGATCTTTCCGACGTTGACGACGCTGGCATCGCTCGCCCGCTACGATCGCGTCGACGCGTTGGTCGCGGACGTGCGGGCCTGGAAGCATCTGCCTGAAGTCACGCCCGAGCGCCATCGTCAGGGGATGCAATACAGCGGCCGTTGAGCCGGCGCCGGGCCCGGTGAATCGCAGTTACGGAATCAGCACGATCCGGGCGTCGCCGTCGGGCGCCGCCCACGCGTTCGCCACCTCGCGGAGCGGCAGCGCGCGCGTCGCAATCTCGAAGCCCGCGGACGGCGCGACCGTGAGCGCCGCGCGAATCGACCCCAGCAGCTTCGGCAACGGTACGCTGCCGATCCCGCTGCCCATCAACTGCAGCGCCGACGAGCGCAGAACCGCACCCGGCAGGCTGACGTTCGTCCCGCCGATCGAACCGATCTGCACGAAGCGAATCGGCACACCGTCGGGGCCGGCCTTCGCCGCGGCGATCAAAGCCGTCTCGGCGCTGGCGCCCCACACGTAGTCGAGCACCACGTCGATGCGCTGCGCGAATTCCCGCATGAACGCCGCTTCGAGCGCGTCGCGATCGCCGAGCGCGATGGTCGCATCGGCGCCGAGCCGCCGTAGATCGTCGAACGTCTCGGTGCGCCGGCCGGTGGCAATCACTTTCGCTGCGCCGAGATGTTTCGCGATTTGAATCGCGAGGCGTCCGGACGATCCGGTCGCGCCGTTGACGAGCACCGTCTCGCCGGCGCGCAACTGTGCGCGCTCGACGAGCGCCGCCCACGACGACATCGCGGCATTCGCCATCGCCGCGGCGACGACGTCGTCGAGATCGTCCGGTATCGCGAAGCAGCGGCGCTCGTCGACGAGGCAGCGTTCCGCCATGCCGCCGAACGGCGCTTCGGGCATCGCGAAATAGACACGCTGTCCGTCGTCGGTGACGCCGACGCCGTCGACGCCGGGTACGAACGGCGGCTTCGCGTCTGCACTGTAGTGCGCGCCGCCCGCGCGGCCCTTCGTCAGATGGCTGATCGCCGACGCGGTGACGCGGACGATGCGTTTGCCCGGCGCCGGCGTCGGATCTCGGAAGTCGCCGTACACCGGGTGCCGGCCCGCTTCGACGACGATCGCTGCTTTCATGTCGTGCTCCGCTCGATGTCTCGCCGAACACGGCGAGACGATATGTGTATTATGCACATATATCGGAAAACGCAACGGGGGTTGGTGAAATTGGGCGGGAAAAGCAAGGGCGAGAAGCGAGAAAGCGTGCGCGAAGGCGGCAAGCGCCGCAGTGAGCAACGTAAAGGCCGCGGCGCGACGGCGCGCGATCTGGCGCAGTTGCGCGACGCGCTGCTCGATCTCACCGGTGTTTTGAATCGGCCGCAGCCGGATCGCGCGTTGATCGCGCGCGCCGGCATCGATCTCGATCGGGCGCTGTTCCCGTTGCTGTCGCGCGTCGAAGGACGCGGCCCGCTGCGCATCGGCGAGCTCGCGGAACTATGCGGGCGCAACTACACCACGGTCAGCCGTCAGGTCGCAGCGCTCGAAGCGAGGGGTCTCGTCGTGCGCCGGACCAACGTGAACGACGCGCGCATCACCGAGGCGGAAATCACCGCGAAAGGACGTGCGATGACGAGAGCGCTGGGGGGCGCGCGGCAACAGATCCTCACCGAGATGTTCGCCCGATGGGAAGGCGACGAGGTCGCGGATCTCGCGCGGCTGCTGCGCAAGTTGGCGGACGATGCATTGGAATTCGTGCGAGCGGAGAAGGCCGGAACAGCGCGTGGACGATGAGGCTGCGGTGCCCGTGGCGACGGACGACGGCCGATCAGCGCTTGCGCACGCGCGGTCGCGTCGCCTCGGGGCCGCCGACGAGCGCGCCAACGACGACGGTGAGGCGCCGGCGCAGATCGTCGGCGCCGCTGTCGTGGCGCGACAAACTGTCGAGTTCGTGGCCGCGTACCATGTTCAGCACCGTACGCGCGCAGTCGAACGGTCGCGTCGCACTCATCGACTCGAAGGCTCGCGCGAGGTGACCGAGCATGAACGCGTCCCAATCGTGTAGGGCGTCGGCGATTTCGGCATCGCGCGCCGCGAACAGCGTCAGTTCGTATTCGGCGAGCAACATCTGCTCGTCTTCGAACTCGCGCTGCGTCATCTCGACGAGATAGTCGACCAGGCCCGCGACGGTCGTCTTCGGAATCGTCCGCGCCACGCGGTTCTGCAGCGCCCGAGTCTGCTCGAGATAGCGGCGGAACGACTCCCGCAGCAGCTGCTCGCGCGATTCGAAGTAGTACGTGGTCGACCCGAGCGGTACGCCGGCCGCGGCGGCGACACGCCGGTGCGTCACCGCGTCGACGCCGTCGGTCGCGATCAGCCGCAGCGTCGCGTCGAGGATCGTGGCGCGACGGTCTTCCTGCGGACGCGCTGCGCCGGCGGTGCCGCGCGTGTCGGCGGGAGCCTTCGTACCGCGTCGCCGGCCGGTCTTGGATCGCTGGCCGTCGCGACGGCGCCCGGTAATTTTGCTCATCTGTTCATTTGTTCAAATTTAAGTGTACGATCGTACACAAGCGGCGAACGTTGCGTCTGCCGATCGCTTCCGTAACCCACTCCGGAGTCCCCATGAGCATCATCCAAGCCGAGCACATCATGGAAACCGATCCGCGTCACGCGCGGTTGCCGCACGATCCGCGCTACGACGCCGGTACCGCCTACACGCAAGATGCCTATCGCCCGATCGGCGAAGGCGTGGTGCCCATTCAGGATGCCGGCTTCATCCACGCCGACGCCGCGTACGACGTCGTCAGCGCGAGCCGCGGCTACGTGTTCCGCATGCAGGACCACATCGAGCGCTTCAACGAGTCGTGCCGCAAGTTCCAACTGCAAAATCCGTATTCGGATGCGCAGACGGTCGAGATCATGACGAATCTCGTCAAGCTCGCCGGGCTCAAGGACGCCTACATGTGGTGGGCGGTGACGCGCGGGCAACTCGTCGGCGATCGCACGCGGCCGCACTACGAGAACCGCTTCTACGCGTTCGTGACGCCGTACAGCTACATCATGCACGACGCGGAGCGCACGCGCGGCGCGAACCTGTACGTCAGCGAGCAGTTCGTGCGCATCTCGCCGAAGGCGGTCGATCCGACCGCGAAGAACTTCCACTGGATGGATCTGAAGCTGTCGATCTTCGAAGCGATTCGCAAAGGCGCGGATTGGTCGGTGCTGACCGACGGTCACGGCAATCTAACGGAAGCACCCGGCTGCAACGTCTTCCTGATCAAGAACGGCGTGTTGAAGACGCCGGCAAGCGGTTGCCTCGAAGGGATCACGCGCAAGACGGTGTTCGATCTCGCGAAGGAACTGAAACTCCCGCTCGAGGTCACGACGGTGAAGGCACAGGAACTGATCGACGCCGACGAAGCGTTCCTGACGTCGACGGCCGGCGGCATCATGCCGGCCGCGCGCGTCAACGATCGGGCGCTCGGCGGCCGCAACGGCCCGGGCGAGATCACGACGGCGCTGCACAACCTTTACTGGGAGAAGCGGTGGGACGGTTGGCTCGGCGACAAGATCGAGTATGCGACGCCGGTCAAAGGCGACGTGCGCTGACGCCGAGTCCCAACCGGGTGTCGAGGGTGGGCGTGCGGCGGTCGCGGAACGCGTCAGGTGGCGGATTCGGCGCGCGCCGTGAAGCGCTCCGACAGCGTCGCCACGCGTTGCGGCAACTGATACGCGTGCGGCGTGTAGCTCGGCCACATGCTGCGCAGCCGCGGCACGAGCCGCGTGACGAGGTCGAGCGCTCGATCGCGCAGGCCCATGCGGCACGCGTCGCCGTAGCGCGGCACGTCGGCCGCCGACATGATGCGCGCGCAATCGTCGATGAATTTCGCCATGTGCGCCTGCGCGACCCAACACATCTTCGCGCGGTACAGCCAATCGCCGTACAGGTGTTGATACACGTCGAAGGCGACGTTGCGATGCTCGATCTCTTCGAGCATGTGCCACGTCCACAGTTCGCCGAACGCCTTGTGCGTCTTCGGGTGCTGCAGCACGCCGCTCTGCAGCAGATACAGCGCGCCCTGCGTCGTGTTCGCTTCGAAGCCTTCGACGAAGCCGACGCGGTAGCGATCGTCCTCGTGTTCGAGCATCCGCGCGAAGTCCCCGCGCAGCACCTCGTAGCGTTCCTGCAGGCCGGGATAACCGTGACCGAAGACGAGCGCGTTGAAGCGTTCGTGCTGTTGGTAGTGCTGCGCTTCCTGCCGGCAGAAGCGGTCGGCCTCCTCGGCGAGCGCCGCATCGTTGATCTGCCCCAGCACGCGGCGCGTGGTCTTCACGATGAACGGTTCGAGCAGCGCCACGTACAGGCCGAGCCCGGTGAAGTGATACGACAGCATCGCGTTGTCGGCGACGTAGATGGGGTGAAAGTCGGCGGCGCTCGGAACCTCGAAGCGCATGCGGCGAACGGGTATCGGGTGCATGAGGCGGTCCGTCAGTCGAGGTGGCAATGATCCGACAATACCAGAGCCAAAGTCATCGTTTGCGATGGGCGCGTTCGGACGGCGCCGCGGCTCCCCGCTGCGCCGATTTCTTCGCACGGGCCGAGTTCGTCGACCCGCGCGCGCCGGTTGGACGATACGCGCGAAACGACGCGACGAACGCATCGAACTGACTCTTCAGCGCGCGCTCGAGCGCGGCGCGATTGGGCTGATGCGGATCGTCGCGTCGCAGCATCAGCGTCAATCCTTCCATCTGCGCCGTCAGCACGGTTGCGAACGCCATGAGCGTGTCGTTGGACAGATCGGGTCGCATCTCGCGCAGCACGTCCGCGAACAGGCTTCGATAAGCGAAGTAGTGCATCTGCACGACCGCGCGGATCGACGCGTCGTGCTGCGCGAGCGCGAAGCACTCGACGATCAACGGCCCCGTCTCCGGATCGTCGAGGAACGCGAAGTTCTGTTGCTGCAGCTCGCGCAGGCGCCGCTCCGGATCGCGCGCGGAGCGGCCGGCGATCTCCTGGAAGCGCTCACCCCACCCCTGCATCGCCTTCGTGATCGCGGCGGTCAAGAGCGCCTCGCGCGTGGCGAAGTGGTGCTGGATGGTCGCCAGGCGCACGCCCACTTCGGCCGCGACCTTGCGCAGATTGAAATCCGCATAGCCGTCGCGCACGAGCACGTCGCGCGCCTTTCTCAGGATCTCGTCGACGCGCGCGGGCGTGCTGCTGCGCACCCAGGTTCGGACGTTCGTTGCGTTCTTGGTGGCGTGCATGACTTCGATCGACCTGTGACCGCGCGCCGCGTTCGCGCGCTTGCGTTGGACGTTCGCATGATAGCGCCGCGATCGTCCGACACGCCCCGCGCGATTTAATTGTTGGTCGGTTGACCAACAAATGTCGCGCGTGTCAGGATGAGACAAATCCCTGAGTGGAGCCGTCATGGCGCAGCGTGCCGAGCTTGCAGCCGCGGGTGCAGAGGTCACCGTCGTCGGTCTCGGCCGGATGGGCACGGCGCTCGCGCAGGCGCTGCTGGCGGGCGGTCGAACCGTCGCCGTGTGGAACCGCGATGCAACGAAGGCCGCGCCGCTCGCGGCGGCGGGCGCGCACGTCTGCGCGTCGCTCGACGACGCGGTGCGCGCGAGCGACTGCATCGTCGTGTGCGTGACGCGCTACGCGACGTGGACGCAGCTCGCGAACGGTCTGCCGCGCGGCGCACTCGACGGTCGCATCGTCGTACAGCTGTCGAACGGCGCGCCCGACGAAGCGACGGCGCTGCGCGACGTGCACACGCGTCTCGGTGCCGTAAGTCTCGACGGCTCGATCCTCGGCTGGCCGAGCCAGGTCGGTTCGCCGAAATTTCCGATCACGGTGAGCGGCGATGCGCAGGCGTTCGCGCGCGTCGCGCCGGTGCTTGCGCCGCTCGGCGACGTGCAGTTCGTCGGCGACGACATCTCGACATCGAGCGGTCTCGAAGCTGCGCTCGTGTTCTTCACCAACGCGAGCCTCGTCTGCTATCTGCAGAGCGCGGCGCTGCTGCGGGCCGCGGGCGCGCCGCATGCGGAATTCGCGAAGCGCCTCGGCGCCGCGTTGCGGCCCGCGCACGGCTGATCGGCGCCACTACCAACGGATCACCTGAGGGGCACTCGAACATGGCAGGACTCACGACACTTCCCAACACGGCGACGGCCGAGCAGGCCATTGCCGTCATCGATCGCGACGGCGGCGTGATCGTCGAGAATTTCCTGTCGCCGCACGCGCTCGCCGGCCTGCGCGCTGATCTGCTGCCGAAGCTCGCGGCGACGTCGGCGGGCCGCGATGCGTTCTCCGGCATGAAGACGCGGCGCCTCGGCGCGCTGTTCTCGCACACCCGCCACTGCGCGGAGATCGTCACGCATCCGCTGTATCTGCCCGTCGCCGAGCACTACCTCAGGAAGCCGCACGAAGTGTGGGTGGGCGAACACCGCTACACGTTCATGCCGGACGTGCGCATCGGCGCGACGCAGGCGATCCAGATCGGCCCGGGCGAGCCGGCGCAGCCGCTGCACCGCGACGACAATTCGTTCATGTGGCGGCATCCGACGAACGGCCGGGAAGGCCGCGTGCAGATCATGGTCGCGCTCTCGGGTTTCACCGAAGAGAACGGCGGCACGCTCGTGATTCCGGGCAGTCACGTGTGGGACGAGCAGCGCAAGCCGGAACGCTCGCTCGCGGTGTCCACCGTGATGAGGGCCGGCTCCGCGCTCATCTTCATCGGCTCGACGTTCCACGCCGGCGGCCAGAACCGCACCGCGGACGAGTACCGCACGGGGCTTACGATCGCGCTCGACGCCTCGCACGTGCGGCAGGAAGAGAACATGTATCTCGCATTGGCGCCGCAGGTGGTCGCGAGCTATCCGGAGCAGATCCAGCGCCTGCTCGGCTGGTCGGCCGGCAGCAACGCGATGGGCTGGGTCGAGATCGACGGCCAGATGGCCGATCCGATTCATCTCCTCAAAGGCAGCGATCCCGGCCGGCTCGTCGCGGTGACGGGTCAGGCCCAGGGATAACACTCGAATCCCATTCAGCGCGGAGACCTCTCGATGGCCTGGACGAACAAGAAAGACCTCGCACTCAAAGCGCGTGCACGCGACGTGATCCCGCGCGGCATGTACGGTCACGAGTCGACGATCCTGCTGCCCAGTGAATTCCCGCAGTTCTTCCGTCGCGCGAAAGGTGCGCGGCTGTGGGACGTCGACGGCAACGAGTACGTCGACATGATGTGCGCGTACGGACCGAACCTGCTCGGCTACGGCTTCGAACCGGTCGAGCGCGCGGCCGCCGCGCAGCAGGCGCTCGGCGATGCGATGACGGGCCCGTCGGACGTCATGGTCGAACTCGCCGAAGCGTTCGTCGGCCTGGTCACGCACGCGTCGTGGGCGATGTTCTGCAAGAACGGCACGGACGCGACCACGATGGCGATGGTCGTTGCGCGCGCGCAGACGCGCCGCCGCAAGATCCTCTACGCGAAGGGCACCTATCACGGCGCGGCGCCGTGGTGCACGCCGGTCGAGGCCGGCGTGCTGCCCGAGGATCGCGCGCACATCGTCTACTTCGACTACAACGATCAGCAGAGCCTGCAGGCTGCGTTCGAAGAAAACGCCGGCGACATCGCGGCGCTGTTCGTCACGCCGTTCGTGCACGAAGTGTTCGCCGATCAAATCGACGCGACGCGCGAGTTCGCGACGTTCGCGCGTCGGCTCTGCGACGAGCACGGTGCGCTGCTGATCGTCGACGACGTGCGCGCCGGCTTTCGCATCGCGCGCGATTGCAGCTGGTCGACGCTCGGCGTGCAGCCGGATTTATCGGCGTGGGGTAAGTGCTTCGCGAACGGCTATGCGATCTCGGCGCTGCTCGGTTCCGATTCGGCGCGGCGCGGCGCCGAAGAGGTGTACGTGACCGGATCGTTCTGGTTCGGCGCGACGGCGATGGCGGCCGCCATCGCCGCGCTGAAAACCATCCGAGAGAGCGACTACCTCGAGCGCATGGTCGCCGCGGGCCAACGGCTGCGTGATGGCTTGCAGGAACAGGCACAGCGGCACGGCTTCGGTCTGCGCCAGAGCGGTCCGGTGCAGATGCCGCAGATCCTGTTCGACGACGATCCGGACTTCCGCATCGGCTTCGCGTGGGTGACCGAGGCGCTCAAGCGCGGCGCGTACATCCATCCGTTCCACAACAATTTCGTCTCGGCGGCCCACCGCAACGAAGACATCGACGCGGTGCTCGAGGCGACCGACGGCGCGTTCACGGCGATCAGGCAACGCAAATCGTTCGAGCCGCACGCGATTCTGACGCGCGTGTTGGCGAGCCACTGAGACGAGGAGAACCCAAATGGCACAAGCAATCCGAAGAGAGATTCCGCAAACGCTGCAGTCGCTGCCGTACGGCGCGCCAACCGAAGACGTCGTCAGACTCGTCCACCGCGACGGCGCGGTGATCCTGCGCAACGTGTTCAACGCCGAGCAGCTCGCGCAGATCAACGCCGACCTCGACGCACCGATGGCCGCGACGCGCTGCGGCTCCGAGAAGGACGACGTCGGCATGCAGCAATTCCACGGCTATCGCACGAAGCGTCTCACCGGCGTTTTGATGCTGAGTCGCGTCGCGCGCGAGGAGTTCATCGGCAACCCGATCACGCTCGGTTACGTGAAGGAACTCTTCAAAGACGTCTGCGACACGTTCTGGCTGCAGTCGTCGCAGGCGATCGAAATCCATCCCGGCGAGAAGGCGCAGTTCCTGCACCGCGACATGGAGAATTACCCGGTGTTCCGCCGCTACGGACCGGAGAACGCGCCGGAAGTGACCGTCAACTTCCTCGTCGCGTTGGTCGACAGCACCGAAGCCGCGGGTGCGACGCGCGTGATCCCGGGCAGCAACCACTGGCCGTTCGACGAGCGCGGCACGCCGGAGCAGACGATCGCCGGCGAGTTGCCCGCGGGTTCTGCGCTCTTGATGAGCGGCAAGACCATTCACGGCGGCGGCGCGAACGTCACGCAGGACTACAAGCGACGCGTCGTGGCTTGTGCGTTCAACCCGGGCTTCCTCGTGCCCGAAGACGCCTACCCCTTCGTGGTGCCGTTGGAGCTCGCGCGTACGATGTCGCCTGCGGTGCAGCAGCTCATCGGCTTTCGCTCGTTCCATCAGTATGGTCAGCAGGGTGGCAGCCTGTGGCAGCAGAACTACGAAGAACTCGCCGACTATCTGAAGCTGTGAGCGGGCACGGCACGAAGCGCGAAACCGGGAGAACAGCATGAGTGTCGATTTTTCGGTACAGGGGAAGGTCGCGATCGTGACCGGCGGTTCGAAGGGCATCGGTCGTGCGATCGCACTCGCGCTCGCCGAGCACGGTGCGGACGTGACGATCGCGGCGCGCGGCGAAGAGGCGCTCGCGAGCACGCAGCGCGAGATCGAAGCGCTCGGCCGGCGCTGCCTCACCGTGTCCGCGAACATGGCGAAGGAAGAGGACTGGAAGCGGCTCGTCGACGCGACGATCGCGACCTTCGGCGGCGTCGATATCCTCGTGAACGGTGCGGCAGTCGATTCCGGCTACGGTCCCGCCGAGAACACCGATTCGAAGCGCTGGGATCTCGTGATGACGGTGAACGTGAAGGCGCCGTTCGTGCTGTCGACACTGTGCCTGCCGTCGATGCGCGCGCGCGGCGGCGGCTCGATCATCCACATCACGTCGAACGAAGGGCTGCGCCCGACGTACGGCATGTGCGCGTACGCCGTCAGCAAAGGCGCGCTCGTGACGCTCACGCAGCAGAACGGCAAGGAGTGGGCGCCGAGCGGCGTGCGCGTGAACTGCATCGCGCCGGGGCTCGTGCGCACCGAAATGGCGGCGCCGCTCGTCGCGCTGTTCGAAAAGCAGGGCACGTTCCCGAACCCGATGAAGCGCGTCGGCGAACCGGACGACATCGCCGGCCTCGCGCTGTTCCTCGCGAGCCCCGCGGGGCGCTATGCGACGGGGCAGAACTTCACGGTCGACGGCGGCGAGATGGTGCTCGCGCCGACGGACCAATTGTAGTCGTTCGACAATCACCCAACGATCACGCGGAGGCGCAACATGGCATTCCAGGTCACCGACGAACAGCGACGGCAATTTCGCGACGACGGCATCGTCAAACTCCCGGGCGCGATCGACATGAGTCTCGTCGACGAGTTGCGCCGCTGCTTCGACTGGGCCGTCCACCACACGGGGCCGACGCTGTTCCAGGTGGGCACCGAAGACAGCGACGCGTTCTCGCTCGTCGACTTCGACAACCGCGCGAACCGCGCGATGTACGAAAAGGCGATCGCGCGTTCGCCGTTCGGGCGCATCGCGGCGGACCTCTGGCAGTCCGAGTTCGTCGGCTTTCTGTGCGAGGAGATCTTCTGGAAGAAGGGCCGGTCCGCGAAGACGTTCTGGCACCAGGACACGTCTTACTGGCACTGGGGCGGCGAGCACTGGGCGAACTTCTGGATTCCGTTGTCGGCGCACACGGCGGAGTACGCGCTGCAGGTCGTGCGCGGCTCGCACAAGGGCATCATGTACGACGGCACCACGTTCAACCCGCAGAACCCAACAGAACCGTTGTGGGGCGACGCCGCGAACTTCCCGCCGTTGCCGGACATCTCCGCGGACCTCACACGCGATCCGACATCCTGGGACGTCGTGTCGTACGACGTGGCGCCGGGCGACGTCGTCGTGATTCACCCGCACTGCCTGCACGCGGGCGGCGGCACCGACGCGAAGGTGCCGGAGCGCCGCACGCTGGTGCTGCGCTTCTTCGGCGACCAGTCGCACTACAGCAATCACATCCCGGACACGCCGAGCATGTACAAGTACGCGCCGATCGAGTCGGCCAACGGCGGTTATCTCGCCGACGGCGATCCGTACCGGCCCGCAGGCGTGACGAATCTGGCGGCGCCGTAGCGCAGCGACCGGGCTTCTTCTCGTCGAGCCGGAATCAACTCATCGTCGCGAACGGCGAGATCTTCGTCATCGCGTCGAGCATGCGCTCCGTGAGTTCGGCGCGCAGTGATCGACGATCCGGCTCGGCCGCGAGGTTGCGCAGTTCGTCGGCATCGTCGACGAGGTCGTAGATCTCGACGTCGCCGCTCGAATAGCGCGAGTAGCGATAGCGGTCGGTGATCAGCGTGCGGCTGCGTAGCGGCAGCGGGCTGCCG
>DASRZO010000482.1:0-3814 GCA_035686405.1 Pseudomonadales bacterium
ACGACGCATGGTTGATCCGCATCAACGGCGATCAGTTCGGCAGCGGCTTCGTGTCGGTGAATCCGAATTCGAAGATCCCGGCGCTGATGGACCGCTCCGGTCCGCAACCGATCCGCGTGTTCGAGTCCGGCGCGATCCTGCTGCACCTCGCCGAGAAGTTCGGCGCGTTCTTGCCGAAGCAAGGCGCGAAGCGCGCCGAGGCACTCGCGTGGCTCTTCTGGCAGATGGGCAGCGCGCCGTATCTCGGCGGCGGCTTCGGCCACTTCTACGCCTACGCACCGTTCAAGATCGAATACGCGATCGACCGCTTCGCGATGGAAGTGAAACGTCAGCTCGACGTGCTCGACCGCCGACTCGCCGAATCGGAATATCTCGCCGGCGACGAATACACGATCGCCGACATCGCGGTGTGGCCGTGGTACGGCGCGCTCGCGAAGGGCTTGCTGTACGGCGCCGGCGAATTCTTGAGCGTGCACGAATACGAGAACGTCAACCGCTGGACCGATCGGATCGCGCAGCGCCCCGCCGTCAAACGCGGCCGCATCGTCAACTGCGCGTGGGGCGATCTCGCCGGACAACTGCACGAACGCCACGACGCGAGCGACTTCGACACGAAGACACAGGACAAACTGCAGGCGGCCGCCTCGAGCTGACGGAAGGCGCGCTAGGAGAAGCCCAGCTCGGTTTGGATATGGCCGAGTACTTCGTCCAGGTTCGCCCGCCGCAACGAGCCAAGCTTCGTTGCGCTGCGCGCGTCGATCGTCGCGACCTTCGCGGTGCGGACGATCGACGCCGCGGGCAATCGGGCGCGCTTCAGATCGCGAATCGGTACATCGCCGCGCCAACCGCGATTGCGCGAACTCGTGATCATCGACAACCACAGAAGTCCGTTACTGTCTTCGATGCCACCCGTCGAAATCACGAGCGCAGCACGGAATTCGCGCTCCGCTCGATCCGCATACGGAAAGGGCACTCTGACGACGTCGCCTTGTTCAAAGGTGGCCATACGCCTCCCTATCCGCATCGGA
This sequence comes from Pseudomonadales bacterium, assembly GCA_035686405.1. Taxonomy (GTDB): domain Bacteria; phylum Pseudomonadota; class Gammaproteobacteria; order Pseudomonadales; family Azotimanducaceae; genus DATJGR01. Next base: position 1,029 of record DASRZO010000482.1, read on the forward strand.
GTCCCATTCGTCGAAAGCGGCAAACGGGTCGTCCGTCGCTTCGGGCTCTGCCTTGGTCAAGACGACTCGACGGCCTTCGACGTGATACTCGATCGTGTCTCCCTCGCACAGCTTCAACGCGGCGCGCACGGGTTGCGGGATCGTCGTCTGCGCCTTACTCGTCAATTTGCTCTTGATCATTGCGCGTCAATTGCGGTTGCGACGAGGCATGGTAAGGAATTCCTTACCCGGCTCAAACCAAGCTGACCGATATCAGCCGGATCTCACGAATCGAGTCGCAGACGACGCACGTCCGGCTCGAGCAGCGCGAGCGCGGTCGGCCCCGCGATCATCGCGGCCGCGACGACGAGCGTCGTCGTCGCGCCGGCCGCCTCGAGCAGAAAGCCCGCGGCGACGATACCGAGCGGCGCGAGCCCGATCGAGCCGAGCGCGTCGTAGGCACTGACGCGCGACAGCATCGTGCTCGGAATCTTGCGCTGCAGCGTGGTGTTCCACAGCACGCCGAACATTTGGCCGCAGAAGCCGTTCGCGAACGTCGCCACCGCAACGGGCCACACGCGCGGCCATACGGCGAGCATCAGCGACGGCACCGCCGCGGCGAACATGCAGTTCGTACCGAACAGCATCGGCCGCACGACGTGAATGCGCAGAATCACGATACCGCCGAGCAACGTGCCGGCACCGAACGCCGCCATCACGACGCCCCAGTCCGCGGCGCCGTTCATTGCGACTTTCGACACCGCCGGCCCGATCAACCCGTACACGCTCTCCGATGCGGCGACGAGCAGCGAGAACTGCAGCACGATGACCCACAGCCAACGGTGCGACGTGAACTCGATCCAACCGCCGCGCAAATCGCCGAGCAAGGACGTCGTCGGCTCCGGCGGCCGTGCGCCGACGCGAATGCGCGATACGAGCAGCGCCGCGATCGTGAGGCCCACGGCATCGACCGCGATCGTCGCACCGCTGCCGACGAGCGCGACCAACACGCCGCCGATCGCGGCGCCCAACGACAGTGCTGCGCTGCGCGCGGTCGCGAGCAACGCGTTCGCGGCGTGCAACTGTTGCGGCGCGACCACTTGCGGCACGAAGCCGACCTGCGCCGGATGCACGAACGCGCCGGCGACGCCGTTCCACGCCATCAGCCCCATCAACAGCGGTATGTTGCCGTGACCGCTGGCGAGCACGATCGCCATCCCGGCCTGACCGAGCGCGCCGGCGAGATCGGCGCCAACGATCAAGTGACGGCGCGATTGCCGGTCTGCGACGACGCCGCCAAAGAGCACGACCGCGAGCGTACCGGCGATCTGACTGGCGATGACGAGGCCCGTGTCGCTGGTCGACCCCGTCAGTTGCAACACGCCGAACGCCATCGCGATCGGCACCATCGAGCCGCCGAAGAACGCGACCAGATACGCGATGAACAGGTACGTGAAATTGCGGTCGCGCAGCAGCGCAACGCTGTCACGTAGATGCGGGCGTATCTGTGGCGGTTCTGCGGCGGCGTCCAACGGGTAGTCACCTGACGAGGCCGTACTTCCAGGGCTGTTACTTCATGAGCCCTTCGGCCTTCAGCGCCTCCTGTACTTTCGGTCGGCCGGCGATGCGCCCCATGTACGCGGCGACGTTCGGGTACGCCTTCAGGTCCATGCCGACGAAGTTCGTCCAATTGATGATGGTGAACGCGTACGCGTCCGCCGCGGTGAACGTATCGCCGAGCAGAAACTGCCGATTCGCCAACTGCTCGTTCACGTAGGCGAGGCGCTTCTCGATGTTCGCCTTCGCCGCCGTCTTCACTGCGTCCGGGTTCGCCGGATTGAACAGCGGCCCGAAATTCTTGTGCAGCTCGGTGCCGATGAACGCGAGCCATTCCTGCAGGCGATAGCGCTCGACCGTGCCGGCCGCCGGCGCGAGTTTGCTCGCCGGTTTCTGATCGGCGAGGTACTGCACGATCGCGGGGCCTTCGGTCAGCACGCTGCCGTCGTCGAGCCCGAGTGCGGGCACGTACCCTTTCGGGTTGATCTTCATGTAGTCGGCGCCCTTCTCCGTCTTGTGCGCGCGCAGATCGACCTTCTCGAATTCGATCGGAACGCCGGCTTCGCGCGCGACGATGTGCGGCGACAAGGAGCAGGCACCGGGCGAGTAGTACAGTTTCATGACGTGACTCCAGTCGGTTTTGCGAAAGACGGCCACGCTACGTCTTTCGGCCCTCGCCGTCCACGCAGGAACGCCGCCCCGCCTGCGATCGCAACGCGTCGAACGACGCCGTCGATCCGTGTTACGTGCTCGCTGCGGACACGGCGAAGGCGACGCAATGGGGATGGACGCCGGCGCGGTCGTGTAGTTGCGCAGCACGGCGATGGGGCTGCTGCTCATTCACGAACCGCCGTCGCCGCAGCGGCGCAGAGTGCTCCGATTCGGCGCCGATTCGACACCGCTCGGCGCAAACCGAATGTCGTCGAGGTACTGTCCGAAGTTCGCTAACGAGGCAGTTCTGCCGCGCCCGCGGATGGCGGCCACGCAGCATCGGCGTGCGCCGGCGCGACCGGCGCGACGGGCGCAGCATCGTCGCGCGCGAGCAGCAAGTACATCGCCGGCGTCACGATCCGCGCGATCAACGTCGAGCTGACGAGGCCGCCGATCAGCACCATCGCGAGCGGCGAATACAGCGGCGAGCGCTCGAACACGAGCGGCGCGAGCCCGCCGATCGCAGTCGCCGACGTCAGCAGCACCGGCAAGAAGCGAATTTCGCCGGCGCGTTCGATCGCTTCGCGCAGTTCCACACC
>DASRZO010000483.1:0-3063 GCA_035686405.1 Pseudomonadales bacterium
GCGAGCACGTGCAACGCCATCAAGATGCGGCGCTGGTCGAAGCGGTCGCCGACGACGCCGCCGAACAAGATCAGGAACAACGCCGGCAGCGATCCGCACATCTGCGCGAGCCCGACGCGATCGGCGCTCTCGTGCAACAGCACCGCGACGAGCCACGGGAACAGCACCATCTGAATGCCGCCCGGAATCAGGAATGCAGCGGTGCTCGTCAGATACCAGCGCAGCGGCGCGTCCAACCCGCTACGCGCTCGTGTTCTGCGCGCTCGAGCGCAGCGACGCTTGGAACGCCGGCCGCGCGCGCAACCGTTCGTAGTACGCGACGACGCGCGGGAACGGATCGAGCGGAACGAATTTGCCGGCGAGATGCACGCTGTATCCGACGCCGGTGTCGACGGCGCTGAAACCGCTCTTCAATAGGTAGTCGCGGTCGGCCAGCCGATCGTCGATGACGCCGAGCGTTTTGCCGAGCCGCCGCGACTCGAGATTGCGCACCGCCTCCGAGCGCTCGTTGGGTGCGATGAAGACGCGCTGCTGCACGAGGCTCGCGCCGTGCACCGCCATCGTTTCGGCGTAGTGCACCCACTGCAACCACTCGGCGCGCTCCGGGTGACCCGGCGCGCGATGCAGCGTGCCGTCGTCGTACGTCTCGCACAGGTACTGGCAGATCGCGCCGGATTCGAACACCACGCGCTCGCCGTCGACGAGGCACGGCACGCGGCCGAGCGGGTGGATCGCGAGATATTCGGGCGACCGCAGCGACTTCATGTCGAAGCCGAGCTCGACGAGTTCGAAATCGAGACCGAGCTCGTGCAGCAGCCAGAGCGAGCGCATCGAGCGCGCTTCCGGGCAGTGATACAGCCGGCGCGTCATCTACTGCAGATCCGGCAAGCGGACGATCAGGCCGTCGTGCGCGGCGGTGACGTCGAGCTGACAGGCGAGCCGGCTGTTCGGGCGGAACTCGGCTTTCGCGAATTCGAGCATTTCGAGCTCTTCGCTCTTCGGCGCGGGAAAGCTCGCGACCCACGCCTCGTCGACGTAGCAGTGGCACGTCGCGCACGCGCACGCGCCGCCGCACTCCGCTTCGATTCCGCTAATGCCGTTCTGGAAGGCGCCTTGCATCACGGTGTGACCGACGGCGACTTCGACTTCGTGAGCACGGCCGTCGTGCTCGACGTACGTCACGCGAGGCATGACGGCTCCGACTGTTGGGTGAGGCCGGCTACTGTACCCGAACGGTCGCCGCGGTGCGCCCGACCGGTTGCGCGAACTGCGTCAGCCGGCGTCGCCGACGAACGAGAAACGCACGACGGCGCGCACCGGCACCGGTCGGCCGTCGTCCATAACCGGATCGAACCGCCAGCGGTTGATCGCCGAGATCGCGGCGCCTTCGAAGATCGGCGCGGACGAACTGCGCGGCTTCGCGTCGCGCACGTCGCCTTGTTCGGTGACGGTGAATTCGACTTCGACCCAGCCCTGCGTGTTCTTCGACCGCGCGCTGCGCGGATACGACGGCGCGACTTGGTGCGTCACCTTGAGGTCGCCGACGTTGTAGATGCGGTCGAAGCGGCCTTCGCGCGCGTTCGCGAGGCGCTTCTGGTACTCGAGCTCGCGCCGCAGATCGGCGATGCGGGCCGCATCCGCGCCCGCGACCTTCGCTTGGACGAGGACCGGATCGACCGCGTCGAGCGAACCGGCCGCGATTTGCGCCGCGGCGCGGTCGAGCAACGCCGCGCGAACGAGATCGAGCCCTTGCTTCGCGGCCGCCGATTGCGCGTCGCGCGCGAGCACGCCGTTGAAGAGATCGAACGCATTCGGCGCCGCCGGCGGCATCAACCGATCGGCCTGCAGCGCCTGCGACGCGGCGAGCAGATCGTTCTGGATGTTGCGGTCGTCGCTCGTGCGCTTCGCCTGCTTCGCGATGCGATCGATCTCCGCCAGGCCTTGCGCATCGGGGTCGATCGCGCGCGCTTCGGCGACGTACTTCTGCGCTTTGTCCTGTTCGCCGGCGAACGTCGCCGACTGCGCGTTCGCGATCAGCCGCTGCACGATCGAACGCAGCCCTTGCGCCGCAACGGAATTGTCGGGATCGAGCGCCAGGATCGCGCGATACGAATCGGCGGCGTTGTCGTCCTTCGGCGCGACCAAGTTGCCTTTGGAGAACTGTTCGAGCGCGGTCGCGGTCAGCGTGTGCACGCGCTCCAACCGGTTCGCTCGGGCGCGCAGGTCGTGCGCTTTCGCATCGTCCGGTCGAACGTTCAGGATCACCGCCGCATACGCGCGCGCCGCGTCCCAGTCGTTCTGGAAGATCGCGCCTTCGCCTTGGTTCTCGAGATATGCGACCACGCGGTCGACGCCTTGCGCCGCCTCGCCGTTGTTCGGGTCGGTCTCGAGCAGCGTGCGGTAGTAGTTCAGCGCGTTGTCGAATTCCGGTTCGATGATGCGCCCGGCCGCGAACGCGATCTCCGCCTGTTCGAGCAGCGAGTTCGTCGAGGAACGACCGCGCTCGCGCGGGCTCGCCTGCGTAACCACCGGCGCGGCGCGCTCGGCAACGGTCTCCGGCGCCAGCGCGGAATCGCGTTTGACGAATACCCACGCGGCGAGCACACCGGCGATGACGATCGCCGACGCCGCGCCGAAGTTGCTTGCGGTCGAACTCGCCGTCGTGCCGGGGCCGCCGCCGAACAATGCCGTCGCCATGTCAGGCCGTCCCGTGCAGCGCGAGGAATCGGTCGCGCAGTCGTCGAATGCGGGTGAACACCGCGCCGATCACGCCGTCGATCGTGTCTTCGCGCGCAGCCACGGAGTGTCGCCGGCGCGTCGACGGATCGGCCGTGAGTTCGCGGTGCTTCTGCACCGCCGACTCGATCGACAGCCGGCACTGCCCGCCGTGCAGCGGCTTCAGCAGGAACCGGAAGATCTGGCCGTAGTTGATCAGATCGATCAGCAGTTGCGCGTCGGAGCGGGTGCTCGCGACGATCGTGACGAGTTCCGGCACGTGCCGCTTCAACGTCGTCGTCAGCGTCGCGATCTGCGTTTCGTCGACGGCCGTGTCGGTCAGCATCA
>DASRZO010000484.1:0-3572 GCA_035686405.1 Pseudomonadales bacterium
GTGATTCGGATGCAGCGTTTGGTGCGGGGTCGACAGCCGGATCACCGCGGCGTCGGCCGCGTCGAGCGGCGCGCCGGCCGTGTCGAAGTGCACGAGGTGCACGCGCCTCGCGCCCCTCAACGCAGTCGGTTGCTTCAGACACACCAGCGAGCGGCGCTGCGCAGCGCGGCCGGCCTCGACCCCGGCGCTGGTGCCGACGCGTTCGGCCGCCGCCTGCGCGTCGACGAAGGGGGCATCGAACAGCCCCTGCCGAAATTTCACGACCAGCAGCCGGAACACCGCCGCGTCGATCCGCGCGAGCGGAATCAGCCCCTGTTCGACCGCGCCGATCAGCGTCGCCACGTCCTCTTCGCCGCCCAGTTGATCGACGCCGGCCGTCACGGACTTCGCGAACCGCTGCGCGCGCGTCAGCGATTCCACACCCCACGGCATCGCGATGTCGCGCGGCGCCTGCGGCCGGTCCGGCGCGAACGTCTGCGCCGTCGCGTCGAGATAGATCGCCCAATCCGACAGCACGAAGCCGTCGAAGCGGTGCACGCCGCGCAGCAAGTCTTCGAGCAACTGCCGGTTGAAACCGCCGCCGACCGCTTCGACCGGCGCACCGTCGAGCGTGAGCGCGCGCGGGATCGTGTACGTCGGCATCACGCCGGCGACACCGGCCGCGAACGCGCCGAGGAACGGTTCGACGTGCAGCGGCAGCGATTCCGCCGTGACGGCGCAGAAGCGGCCATATGCGTTGTGGCCGTCGAAACCGTCGGGCGCCGCGCCGTAGCCGACCCAATGCTTCACGACGCACGCGACACCGTCCGGGCGCACGCCGCTCGCCCCGCCTTGCATGCCCTTCACGTACGCTTCGACCAGCCGGCGCGCGCGTTGCGGGTCTTCGCCGAACGTGCCGGCCACGCGCGCCCAGCGCGGCTCAGTCGAAATGTCAGCCTGCGGCGACAACGCCATGTGGATGCCGACCGCGCGGTATTCGTCGCGCGCGATCGCCGCGAACCGCTCCACCACTTCGGCACTGCCGATCGCCGCGAGCCCGGTGGTTTCGGGCCATTGCGAGAAACCCTTCGCGCGCGAGCTGGCCCCGGTGACGTGCTGGAAGTGATGCCGCGGATCGGTGCTGATCGTCAGCGGAATGCCGAGCCGCGTTGCGGCAGCCAGTTCCTGCAGCGCGTTGTTCTGCGCCGCGAACTCGGCCGGCGCCGCGTCGAGCCGCGTGATCAAGTGGTTGATGCCGTCGCGCGCGATCAATCGTTCGTTCGGCGCGAGATCGTAGCCGGCGCCGACCCCGAGGGCGGCGAGCGCGCCGTGACTGCGCGCGGTGCCGTGCATCATCGTGCCGGCCTTCTCCGCGAGCGTCATGCGCGCCAGCAGATCGCGCGCACGCACGTCGGCGGACAGGCGATGGTCCTCGTACGGCGCGAGCACGCCGTCGTGGTCGAGGTCGCGAAACGTCGCGCCGTCGATGCGCAGGGTTTTCATCGACCAACGAGTTCCGTCACGGTTGCCAGTCGACCTGCACGACGACGCCGTTCGAATGCTCGACCTGCTTCGTCATCGCTTCGAGCTTCTGCGTCGTCAGCGGCGCGCACGTCGCACCGAACGGTTCGTTAAGACCGTAACGCTGTACGAGCTGCGCCGGGTCCTGCTCGCTGCTGAACAGCGCGCTGACGTAGCGCGTGTGCACGCGATGGCCGTGCGTGCTGGTGTTGTAGTCGGTCTGGCACGCGAGGGTCGCCGGCGCATCGGCGGCGAACGCGAGCGCCGGCGCGAGCAGCAGAACGGCGCAGCAAATGCGAGTCGGCATGACGGTGTCCCTCTCGACGCGATCGAACGCACCGTAACGCGGCGCGTGCACGCGGTTCAAGACGGCGGCACGGCCGGTGCGTGGACGTCCATTTCCGCAGGCACGCGGCGGTCCCGCGGCTGCGCACCCTCGGTTGCGTTCGCCTGTACCCGCCCGCCCATCACCAGATAGAACGTCGGCAACACGAACAGCGTGAACAAGGTCCCGACCAACATCCCCGCCGCGATCATCAGCCCGATCGCAAACCGCGCGTTGGCGCCGGCACCGACCGCCGTCAACAACGGCAACACGCCGACCGCGGTCGCGAACGTCGTCATCAGAATCGGCCGCAACCGCAGGCCCGCCGCTTCGATCACCGCCGTGCGCCGGTCCGCGCCTTCGCTCAGGCGATTGTTCGCGAAGTCGACGATCAAGATGCCGTGCTTGCTGATGAGTCCGATCAGCGTCAGCAGTCCCACCTGCGTGTAGATGTTGAGCGTCGTCGCCCCGAGCGCGAGCGGCACCAGCGCGCCGAAGATCGACAGCGGCACGCTGACGAGCACGATGAGGGGATCGCGGAAGCTGTTGAACTGCGCCGACAGCACGAGATAGATGAACACCAGCGAACTTCCGAACAGCAACAGGAAGTTCTGGCTCTCCTGTATGAAACGGCGCGATTCGCCTTCGTAGTCGATGCGGTAGCCGGCCGGCGCCACCTCGTGCAGCGTCTTCGTCAGGTACGTCAACCCGTCGCCGAGCGAATTCGGCGGCAGCACGAAGCCTTGGATCGTCACGCAGTTGAGCTGCTGGAACTGTTTGAGCGTATTCGGCTTCACGCTCTGCTTCAGCGTGATCACCGTGCTGAGCGGCACCAGCGTGCCGTTCGTCGTGCGCACGTAGTAGCGCTCGAGCCACTCCTTCGTCAGGCGAAAGCCGCGATCCGCCTGCGGGATCACCTTGTAGCTGCGCCCCTCGATGCTGAAGCGATTCGTCTCCGCCTCGCCGAGCATGATTTGCAGCGTGCGGCCGATGTCCTCCATCGAGATGCCGAGGCGCGAGGCGAGTTCGCGATCGATGGCGACATCGACCTCCGGCCGCGAGAAGCGCAGATCTTTGCTGACGAACGCGAACATGCCGGACTGGCGTGCCTTCGCGAGCACGTCGTCGGCGACGTTGCCGAGCTGTTCGTAGCCGACGTTGCCGGAAATCACGAACTGCACCGGCAAGCCGCCCGATGCGCCGGGCAGTCCGCCCTCGGCGAACGTGAAGATCTCGAGGCCGCTGATCTTGTCGAACTTGCTCTGCACCTCTTGGCGAACTTCCTCGAGATTGCGCGTGCGCTCGCTCCACGGCTTCAGTTCGAGACCGCCGAACACCTCGGTCGGCTGATTCACCTGCCACGAGTGCGTGATCTCCGGCACTGTCTTCCACGCCGCCACCATCTGGTCGAGGAAATAGGTGGTGTATTCGAGGCTGCTGTAATCGGGCGGTGTCGCGGCCGCGAAGATGTTGCCGCTGTCTTCCTTCGGCGCGAGCTCGCGCTGCGCGAGCTGATAGAACACCGGCAGGCTCAACAGCACCACGCCGCCGAACAACATCACTGCGCCGCGATGCTCGAGGCAGCGCGCGAGCCAGCGCTCGTAGCCTTGGTGCAGCGCGCGGAAGCGCGCGTCAAGCCAGCTCGCGACCGCGCCTTGATGGTCGTGATCCTGCAACAGATGCGCGCACATCATCGGACTGAGTACCAGCGCGATCACGCCGGACACGACCACCGCGCCCGCGAGCG
>DASRZO010000485.1:0-2721 GCA_035686405.1 Pseudomonadales bacterium
AAGCCCGGCGATTACTTCTCGCTCAGCTGGACCAACACGCCGTTCGCGGCGCCGGGATGTACGAACGCGCCGCCGATCGTCCGCACCGACTTCGCCTCGAGGTCTTTCACCGTCGCTTCGCGGTTGTCGATCGCGAACGCGACGGTGTGTACCCCCTCACCGAGCTTGTTCAGCGACCCGGCGATCGGCGACGAGTCGTCGGTCGGCTGGATCAGTTCGAGAAACGTGCCGTTGCCGAAATAGAAGAACGCTTGCTCCGCCTTCAGCGCGGCCGACGACGCGCGCTTCGGCTCGACGCCGAGGATCTTCTTGTAGCCGTCGATCGCGCTGTTCAGATCTTTGACGCGCACGACCACGTGATCGATGCCTTTGAATGCCATGTCCGCTCCTCCCGTAGGCCACCCGCAAAACGCGTTTGAGTATACTCACCGACGCTTTGCGTTCCGCACTTTCCGATCGTCCGTTCCGTACATCGAGGCCGTACACCGCATGAATGCACCGAAAATCGGCACGCGTCCGGCAACCTTCGAGGCGTACATCGAGCGCATGTCCGGGTTCGGCACGAAGGAGGGCTTCGTCGCGGGGCTCGCGTTCTCGCCGCGGCCGACCGACGTGATCATCGCGCCGTACGGCAAGAGCGGTACGACGTGGCTGCAGCAGGTGTTTCACGGGCTGCGCACGCGCGGCGACATGGATTTCGACGACATCTCGCGCGTCGTGCCCTGGATCGAAACGGCGCACGACCTCGGCCTCGATCTGGAAGCGCCGCAACGCGGCGAGCCGCGCGGCTTCAAGAGCCATCTGCCGTACCACCTGGTGCCCAAAGGGGCGCGCTACATCGTGTCGATCCGCGATCCGAAAGATGCGCTCGTATCGGCGTTCCGCTTCGCCGAAGGTTGGTTTTTCGAAGTCGGCAGCGTGCCGATCGAAACGTACGCGCGTAAAGGGTTCATGCAACGGCGCGGCGATCGCGGCGACTATTGGAGTCACCTCGCGTCGTGGTGGCCGCACCGCGCCGACCCGAACGTGCTGTTCATGAGCTACGAGGTGATGAACCGCGATCTCGCGACGACGGTGCGTCGCGTGGCCGAGTTCGCCGGCATCGCGCTCGACGACGAACTCTTTCGCATCGTCACGCGACAGTCGTCGCTCGAGTTCATGCTCGCGCACAAAGACCGCTTCGACGACAAAATGATGCGCGACCGCAGCGAACAATTGCTGGGCCTGCCGCCCGGCAGCGATTCGGCGAAGGTCCGCAAAGGCAAGGTCGGCGAGCACGCGGTGGAGTTGCCGCGCGACATCGCCGATGAAATGGATGCGATCTGGCGCAGCACCATCGGCGCGACGTTCGGCTTCGACAGCTATGCCGCGCTCGTCGCGGCGCTCGAACGCGAGCAGACGAATACGTCGAGCGGATCCGCCGGACGCCTCGATTCGGACGTTGCGACGCAACGGAGTTCGGACATCGACGATCATTCATAGACGAACGGGACGAAGGGAGAGACAGCGATGAAATTCGGCATCTTCTACGAGATCAGCGTGCCGCGACCGTGGGCGGCGGACACCGAGAAGAAGGTCTACGACAACTGCATCGAGCAGGCGATCCACGCCGACAAACTCGGCTTCGACTATTGCTGGGCGGTCGAACACCACTTTCTCGAAGAGTATTCGCACTGTTCGGCGCCGGAGATCTTCCTGACGGCGATCGCGGCGCAGACGAAGCGCATCCGCGTCGGCCACGGCATCAACGTTTGCGTGCCGGAGATGAATCCGGTGATTCGCATCGCCGAGCGTTGCGCCGTGCTCGACATCGTGTCGGGCGGCCGCCTCGAAGTCGGCACCGGCCGCAGCGCGACGTGGACCGAACTCGGCGGCTTCGGCGCCAATCCCGATACGACGAAGGCGACGTGGGACGAATACGTGCGTGTCCTACCGAAGATGTGGACGCAGGAACGGTTTTCGCACCAGGGCACGTATTTCTCGATGCCGGAGCGCGCGGTGATCCCGAAGCCGTATCAAAAGCCGCACCCGCCGATGTGGGTTGCAGTGACGAGCCCCGGCACGGAGATCGACGCGGCCGAGCGCGGCATGGGCGCGCTCGGGCTGACGTTCGGCTCGTTCGCGGAGCAAGAACGCAAAGTGAAGGCGTACAAGGACATCGTGCGACGTTGTGAACCCGTTGGCGAGTTCGTCAACGATACCGTCGCTGCGGTCAACTTCCTCTATTGCCACGAGAATCCGGACGAAGCGAAGAAGACCGGCATGCGCATGGTCGGCACGTTCGGCTATCTCGCCGCGCAGCTCGTGTCGGCGCGCGAGGTGTACGCGTCGCCGTCGTACGCGAGCTTCGGTTTGCTGCCGCAGGTGCGGCGCCAGGCGCAAGCGCCGGGTGCGGTCGCGGAAACGCCGCCCGGCATGTGCGTCGGCGATCCGGACACGCTGATCAAGACGATCAAGGAATGGGAGAGCACCGGCATCGACTGCGTGAATTTCCTGCTGAACGCCGCCGAGACGATTCCGCAGCAAGCGGTGCTCGACAGCCTCGAGCTCTTCGCGCGGCAAGTGATGCCGAAGTTCCGCAAGATCGAAGCGGCCGCCTGAAGGAGAACGCAAGATGCCCTTGTTCGGTCAACTCGATACGGCGACGAAGCTCGCCCGCGCGAGTACGGTGACGGCGCTGCTGAGCGACGCGGAATCGTTCACCGTCGACAACGTCGACAT
>DASRZO010000486.1:0-5586 GCA_035686405.1 Pseudomonadales bacterium
GCAGGTCGTCAACATCGACACGCAGCAGTCAGTCAGCGGTTTCGCGAGCGGCGTCAGCGGCGCCGTCGCGTTGACGGTCCATTGATACGCCGGAAAACCGAGCGATTGATATTTGCCGTTCAGAAATTCGACGTAGCGAATCGGTTCCATACGCCTTTACCTCGCCTCATTTCCCGCGAAAGTCCGGCTTGCGCTTCTCCGCGAACGCCCGCCGCCCTTCCTTGTAGTCGTCGCTCTCGAAGCACGCGTCGACCAGCGGCGCGACGTCCCGCGCGGCGGCGAGATCGGAATAGCGTTCGAACGCATTCAGCGATGCCTTCGCGGCGCGGATCGTCAACGGCGCATTGCGCGAAATGGTGTCCGCATAGGCTCGCACGCGCGCCTCGATCTCCTCGTCGGAGACCACGAAGTTGATGAGGCCGATACGCAGCGCTTCGTCGGCTTCCAGAAACCGCGCACTGAACAGGATGTCGCGCGCCGCCGACGGGCCGACCAATCGCGCGAGCGCGGCGGTGCCCGCGTATTCGTAGCCGAGCCCGAGCTTCGCCGCCGGGATGCCGAACACCGAATCCGGCGTGGCGAAACGCACATCGGCCGACAACGAAATGGCGAGACCGCCGCCGATGCAATAGCCCTGGATCAGCGCGAGCAGCGGCTTCTCGAAGTGCGCCAGCCAATGGTGACCGCGCCCGGAGATTTCCGCGTATTGCTTGCGCTGATGCGCGTTCGCACGGTGCCGGTCGAACTCGGAGATGTCCGCGCCCGACACGAACGACTTGCCGCCGGCGCCGCGCATCACGACGACGCGGACGGCGGCGTCCTTCTGAAACGCTTCGAGCGCGTCGCCGATCCCCTGCCACATCTCGAGCGACACCGCGTTACGGCGCTCCGGATGGTTGAACGTCAACCAACCGATGCCGCCGTCGACGTCGGCCAGGATCTTCTGCGTCTTCAACTCGATCATGCGATGGCGCCTCCGCGCTTCAGTGCTTCGATGTCGCCCGGCGCGATCCCGAACTCGCGCAGGATTTCGTCTGTGTGTTCGCCGGGATCGGGCCCGGCGTGATGGAACGGCGCTTCGATCGGAAAGCGCGACAGATTGATCGGCGAGCGCACCAGTTCGATGTCGCCGAGCGTCCGGTGCGGTGCGCTGCGCGTCATGCGCAAATGTTTCACCTGCGGGTCTTCGAACGCTTCGCCGATCGTCAGTATCGGGCCGCACGGCACGCCGACCTCGTTCAGCCGCTCGACCAATTCGGCCGTCGTGAATCGCGCCGTGACTTCACCAACGGCCGCATTGAGCTGCGCGCGATTGCGCGCCCGCGCGCGGCCGTCGGAGTACTGCGGATTCGTCAGCAGATCCTTCGCGTCGAGCGCTTCGCAGAAGTTCTTCCACATCTTGCCGGTGCTCGCGGCGACGTTGACCAGACCGTCCTTCGCCGGATACGTGCCCATCGGCACTTGCACCGGATGAAAGTTGCCCTGCTTGCCGGGCACTTCCTTGTTCATCGTGTAGCGGGCGCCTTGGAAATCGAGCTTCGACAACATGCCTTCGAGCAACGACGTGTGCACCCATTGACCTTCGCCGGTGCGTTCGCGATGCAAGAGCGCCAGCAGAATGCCCTGGCCGAGGAACATGCCGGCGGTCGTGTCGGAAATCGCGACGCCGACGCGCATCGGCGGTCCGCCGGGTTCGCCGGTGATCGACATCAGCCCGCTCATGCCCTGCACGATCTGATCGACGCCGGGACGGTCGCCGTAAGGTCCGTCTTGGCCGAAGCCGGAGATGCTCGCGAGGATGATGCGCGGGTTGATCGCGACGAGGTCGGCGTATTCGATGCCGAGGCGCGCCTTCACATCGGCGCGAAAGTTCTCGACGACGATGTCGGCGCGCGCGACGAGCTTCTTGAAGAGTGCGGCACCGTCGGCGTGTTTGAGGTCGATGCACAGCCCGCGCTTGTTGCGATGCAGGTTCTGATCGTCGGGACCGTGCCGCACGCCGGTCACCGATCCGCCGGAGGCGTCTTGCGCCGGCGGCGGTTCGATCTTGATCACGTTCGCGCCCCAATCGGCGAGCAAGCGCACCGCCGTCGGACCGGCACGCGCGATCGTCAGATCGAGCACCGTGCAATGCGACAGCGGCAACGCGGTCATCGAACGCTCCCAACACCTCTCGTCGAACGATACTCCGATCGTCGCGCGCGCGTCGCGCGGCGAGCGCTCGTGGTCATCGCGCCGATCATTCGTTTTGCGGCGCCGCGCCGGCGTCGTGCTCGGTCGCGTCGGGTGCTTCGTCGTGCGCGGTCGCATCGTGTTCGGTCGCGTCGCGTTCGTGCGCGTGCGCTGCCGCGGAATTCTGCGTCATCTCCGCGTAGCGCTCCGGCGTCAGCGTCGGCAGCACTTGCAGAAACGCGACGATGCTCCACAGCGTCGCGTCGTCGTGCGTCGGCCCCCATGCCGGCATCGCCGACAGCTTCAGGCCGTGCTTCAAGATCCAGAACTGCTCGCCGGGATCGCGCGTGTGCGCGTCGGACGACGCGAGCGCCGGCGCCGGCGGATACAGCCCACGACGAAATTCGTTGTCGTCGACACCGGGACCGAGATGGCAGCCCGCGCACATCTCGGCGTATTCGTCGGCCCCCTTCGCGATCGTGTCGGCGTCGTCGAGTCGCGGCACCACGACGTGTCGCGACTGCATCGTCACCGCGCGCTCGCGCGCCGTCTGCAGCAACCAGCTGACGAACGGTCCGTGCGGCGAGTCGGCGGCGACGTCGACTTCGCCCATGTAGATGTAGCCGCTGCCGAATAGCGCGGCGACGGCGACGATGCCGACCAACGACCAGACGATCTTCACCCGTTTCTTCATCGCACTTTCATCGCATCGTTTCGTCGCAGTGTCCGGCGCGTCGTCCGGGCGTCCCTCGTCACGTCTTCGGGCCCCGGATTATCGGCGACGAACTCGAAGTCGCGCACCTGCCCGACGCCGACGATGTCGCCGCGGAACGCAACGCGCACCTGATGGTCGACGCTCAGCGGTTGCGCCGACACGGCGACCAGCACCGCACGATCGGCGGCGGTGCCATCCGGTTACGCGATCCCGTGCGCCTCGGTCGCGTCCGCGGTAATGGTCAGGTCTTCAGCAAGTGCTCGAGATCGTCGAGCAGCCCGCCGACGCGTTCGAGCTGATCGACGCGCGTGAAGTACCGCTGCTCCGCCGTCGTCCGTTCGGCGCGTCGAAACCCGAGTTCGATCTGGATCGGATAGCGCGGCACGTCGGCGATCAACGTCTTCAGGCATTGGCAGGCGCGCGCGTCGAGCACCAGCGACAACAACACGAGGTTGTCGCCGACGTCTTCGAACTCACCGGCCTCGATCAGCTTCAGGATGTCGGGCTGCGACAACGCCGAGTCGATCTCGGCGAGGATCCAGCGCTTGCGCGCCAGCCGCTCGCGCACGTGATCGGAACGCAGCGTCGAAATCAACGCGGTCGCACAGCGCAGCGGCAACGCCTGTATCAGTTGCCAGCCCAGTTGAAACAATCGAACGACGCCCGGCGGCCGTTCGAGCAACGCGTCGGCCATGTCCGCGCGATCGAGCGGATCCAAATCCCGGCCGAGCAGATGATCGAGCCCGAGGTTCGCACAGGCGAGCGCGACCTGCGCTGCCGCTGCTTCGTCGAATCGCTTGCCGTCGGCGACGGCGCCGACCATCAGCACGTTGGCGAGATACGCGAGCTCGCCGAGGCGCGCGGCAAATGCATCCGGGCGCGTGAAACGCAGCCGGTCGAGCCGGTCTTTGAGTTCGAGCCCGACGCGATGCTCGGACTGCGGCCCTTGCAGCAGCAGCGGTTGCCGGTCGCCGACGATCTCCGCTTCGACGAGTGCGGCTTCGAGCGCGCGCATCTGCAACGGGCTCGCGCGCGGCACATCGGCGCCGTCGTCGTCCGACGACTCCGCAATGGCGCGCTTGCGCTCCGCTTCGGCGCTCGCGGCGGCGGCGGCGATCTGTTCGAAATAGCGGCGCGTCACGTCGTCGTAGTCGGTCGCGGCAGCGAGCGCGTCGCGCGATAGCGTGCGCGCATCCTCGAGAAACGCCGCGGCGAGCGGCGGCGTGATGTAGCCGCCGCGTTCGCGCCGCTCGCGGCGCTCGTGCGTCTCGTCCTCGACCAGCGCGTCGACCGTGTCGACGAACCCGCGCGCCGTCGGTTTCGGGCTGCAGCGCGTCAATACACGGTTCAGGAAGTCGCGGTCCTCGCCGTCGATCTCGGCGAGCACCGTGTTCACCACGTCCCACTCGTCCTCGTGCTGGCACGCGACGATGTATTCGTCGAAGACCGCGAACGGTACGTCGCGCGCCGACAGCTCGCAGACGACGCAGGCGCATTGCCCATCTTCGCTGTGCTCGACCGTCACTTCCTTGTCGATGATCCGCAGCAACGGCGCCAGGTTCACCGCAACGAACGTTTCGCCGAGTTCGATCAACCGTTCGGCGGCGAACCGCGGCGAAACGTCGGTCATCACCTCGAGCCAATCGACGAACTTCTCCGGGCGCAGTTGTTCCGCGTCGCCGGGCCGCAAGGAGTCCCACAGCGCAACCTCGAAGAGGCCGCGCATCTGGTCCGTTGTCGTGAGCGCGATCAGTTCGCCGGCGTCGTGCAGGCCGACGCGTTCGATCAGCGTGTGCAGCACCGGCGTCGGCAGCGTGCGAACGAATGCCGGCAACGCGGGGCTGTCGGTGAGCGTCTTCAGCAGGTGCTTCGGGCGCGATGCGAGGTTTTTCGATGAGCGCGACTTCGGAGCGGAACGCTTCTGCATGCAGTGGCCTCCTACCCTTTGGGCGATCGAACGACGTGGCGGTTCCCCTATCGGCGCGAACGCTCGATCGGCGCGAACGAACGTGCCGAATGAACGTGTGGCGGCGCGCGAACGCACGCCCGCGCTGTGGGGGCGGCTTTTTACGCGCGTTCGATCGCATCGAACAGACTGGTCGATGTAGCGAGAGGCTGGTAACTTAATACCCACAAATGCAACGGCGACCCAAGGGTCGCCGTTTTCGTTTTCGTCCGACGATTTCGCGTCGAACGGGACTCCAACTACGAATCAGGCCCGGATGCGGACCGGCAATTCGCGGATGCCGTGGATGAAGCTCGACTTCAGATACACCGGGTCGCCGACGACTTCGATGTTCTTGAAGCGCTTGTGGATCTCTTCCCAGATCACGCGCAATTGCATCTCGCCGAGGCGGTTGCCCAAGCAGCGGTGGATGCCGAAGCCGAACGACAGATGGTGGCGCGCATTCGCGCGGTCGATCAGGAATTGGTTCGGGTTCTCGATCGCGTCTTCGTCGCGGTTGCCCGAGATGTACCACATCACGACGCGTTCGCCTTGCTTGATCCGCTTGCCGCCGATCTCGGTGTCTTCCAGCGCGGTGCGCGCCATGTGCGCGACCGGCGATTGCCAGCGGATGATCTCCGGCACCATGTTCGTGATGAGGCCCGGGTTCGCGCGCAACTTAGCGTACTCGCCGGGAAAGCGGTTCAGCGCCAGTACGCCGCCGGAGATCGAATTGCGGGTCGTGTCGTTGCCG
>DASRZO010000487.1:0-5193 GCA_035686405.1 Pseudomonadales bacterium
TATGCCGAGCGACCCGGATCTTTGCCTGTGTCGGCGTGCTCGCGGCGACGCCCGCGCACGCGGCGCAGACGCTCGATGAAATCCTGGCCGGACCGCAACGCGATCCGGCCAACGTCGCGCGCGACGTCTATCGCCACCCCAAACAAGTGCTGGAATTCTTCGGCGTGAAGCCCGACTCGACCGTCGTCGAGGTGTGGCCGAGCGGCGGTTGGTGGGTCGAGATCCTCGGGCCGTACCTGCACGACAACGGCGTCTATTACGCGGCCGGCGTCGTGACGACGGCGCCGGACACCACCGAGGGCCAACTGAAATCGCAGCGCGCGCTCGCCGACAAACTCGCCGGCAACCCGCTCTACGACCACGTCGTGCTGACGGAACTCGGCGCACCCGGACGCACGGTGATGGCGCCGCCGGGGCACGTCGACTTCGTACTCACGTTCCGCAACGTGCACAACTGGCTCGCCGGCGGCTACGCGCAAGACATGTTCAACGCGTTTGCGAACGTGCTGAAGCCGGGCGGCGTGCTCGGCGTCGTCGAGCACCGCGCGAAGCCCGGCACGACGATCGAGCAGATGAAGAAGACCGGCTACATGACCGAGGCATACGTGATCGGTCTCGCGAAGCAAGCGGGCCTCGTGCTCGACGGCCAGTCGCAGGTCAACGCGAATCCGAAGGACACCACCGATCATCCCGGCGGCGTGTGGTCGCTGCCGCCGAATTTGCGCACGTGCCAACCGCTGCCGGACGGTCCGCAGAAGGACGCCTGCGTCGCGGAGTATCGCGCGATCGGCGAGTCCGATCGGATGACGCTGCGGTTTCGCAAACCGCTTTGAGGAGGACGCGCTAGCGAAAGAACGCCTCGATCTGCGGCCGGTGCTTCAAGCCGTCGCGATAGCCGAGTTCGATCAGCGCCTGCGTGAAGCCGGCTTCGAACAACAGATAGCTCGGCAGCCACCATTGGTTGCCCCAGCCGCCGATCGCGCGTAGGAACAGCCGCACGCTGCGCGGCAGTTCTGCGAGGAATCGCGACGCGATGACGCGCACGTCCTGCGACGGCCGGATGATCATGACTTCGACGCGGCGGCGGCCGGACCTCTTGCGCCGCCACGGCACGACGCGTTCGAGCAGCGCATTGATTTGTTGCATGTGCTCGACGTCGGCATTGAGGTGCTCGGCGAAGATCGATTCGAGCGTGTAGCCGCCGACATCACCGATACCCGGCGGTTCGCCGCCGACGCGACCGTGTGCGATCTCTTCTTCGCGCACGCCGATCACGAGAATGCGATCGGCGCCGAGGTTGATCACCGGGCTCAGCGGCGCGGTCATCCTGAGCGATCCGTCGATGTAGAACGAATCGCCGACGCGCTGCGCCGGAAACAACATCGGCAACGCCGACGACGCGAGCAGATGTTCGGCGGTAATCGCGGTGCGCACGCAATTGCGCCGGTGGTGATACCAGCCGGGCACGTCACCGCTCGCTTGCACGAACGTCGTCGCCTCGCCGGTGGTGTAGTTCGACGCGGTGATCGCGACGCCGCGCAGCAATCCGGACCGGATCGCGGCGGCGATGCCGTCGCCTTCCAACTCGCGCCGCAACAGCGCGCCGAGCGGCGCGTTGTCGAAGAGCGCCAGCGGCCGGCGCTTCGTCGAGAAGAATGCCTGCAATCCGCCGAGCTCGATGTCGAACACGTCGCTCGCGTGCATGCCGGCCCACAGCCGTTCCACCCGCTCGACCGCGCCGACGAAGTCGTCCGCCCGCTGTGCGATCGCCGCCGCGTTGATCGCACCGACCGAAATGCCGGCGATCACCGGGAACGGCAATCGCTCCTGGTTCATCACCGCGGCGAGCGCTTTCAACACGCCGACCTGATAGGCACCGCGGGCGCCGCCGCCCGGCAGGACGAGGCCCGGTATCCCCTGCAGCTTCAACGTCCGACTCCGCGCGGATCGGCGACTGCCTGCATCAACGGCCGACCGCGGCGTCGATGCGACGCGCGAGTTCCTGCGACAGCGGACCTTCCGCTTCTGCGGCGAGACATTCGGCGAGTTCGGCGCGGTTCTTCACGCCGAGCACCACCGTGTCGACCCCGTCGATGCCGAGCGCATAGCGATGCGCGAGCTTGGCCGTGCTGGTGCCCAACGAGCGCGCCAAGGCGCGCAGCGGCGCCGCACGGTCGAAGTCGCGCCGGTCCGGATCGTCGGCCGGAAGCTCGCGATCGAGCGCGTCCGTCAGCGCACCGGCTTGCACCGCGCGAATGCCCATCACACCGGCACCGGCCGCACGCGCCGCGGCGATGACGTCGCGCGGCCGCGCCGGCTCGTCATAGCGACGCATCCCGCCGGCGGAGTCGAGGCAGTTCGCGACGCACTGCACGACCGCCGGCCGCGTCGAGTCGCGCAAGACCTCGATCAGCGTGCCCGGCAATCCGACACCCGTGATACCCCACGCGCCGATCAGCCGTTCGCGCCGCAGCGCTTCGAACGCCGGAACGACTTCGTCGCGATACACCGAGAGCGGCGTCGCGAAACGCGCCTGCACCGCCGCGTCGCGCGGGAAGCGATAGTCGTCGGGAACGATGTTCGAGTGCAGGAAGAGAACGTCGACACGGTCGAGTCCCATCGCCGCGAGGCTGCGTTCGAGATGGCGCCGAATCGTCGCCGCGCCCTCGCCTCGCGCCGGCGTGCCGAGTTGACACTTCGTCGTGAACCTGAGCCCGGACGGCGGCCGTTTGCCGAACGCTTCGCCGATCACCGCCTCCGCCTCACCGCGGCCGTACAGCGGCGCGAGATCGAAGAACGTGATCCCGCCGGCCACCGCCGCGTGCACGGTCGCGACCGCTTCGGCGCGATCGGTGGCGCCCCATACTTGGCCGAGCCCGCCGCCGCCGAGCGCCAATCGGCTCACGTCCCACAAATTCCCCAACCGCTGCATCTGCATGTGTTGTCTCGCTGTTCTCGGATCCGTCGTGAGTTTTTCGATACTTGCGTTGACTTCTTTTCTCGAACTACGTGCATGCCGGCGTTGCCGCCGCGGCGCGCGCCCGACAATACTGCGCGCGCACGTGCACATAGAAGCACGACACGGGTATGGCGATGAATCCTTCCGAGCGCTTCGAATTTCTCCGCAAGCAGATCGTCGGCGCCGACTCGACGTTCGCGACGCCGTTCGGCGAACGCTTGATGGTATACGCGGACTACACCGCATCCGGACGTTGCCTGTTGTTCGTCGAGAACTATCTGCAGAGCCTGCAGCGCACATACGCGAACACGCATACGGAGGACGACACCACCGGGCGCAACATGACGCAGCTGCTGCGCGAAGCAGAAGCGTCGATCAAAGCGGCGGTGAACGCCGGGCCGGACGGCCGCATCATCGCGATCGGCACCGGTGCGACCGGCGCGATCAACAAGCTGCAGCAGATCGTCGGCGTGTATTGTCCGCCGGCGACGCGCGCCCGCCTCGCGGAGGCGCTCGGCGAATTCCTCGGCGCCGAGCGGCACGCCGCATTCGACGCGTATTTGCGCGCGCACCAGCCGGTCGTCTTCGTCGGACCGTTCGAACATCACTCGAACGAAGTCTCGTGGCGCGAAGGACTCGCCACGGTCGTCGAAGTACGACTCGACGCCGAGGGCGGTCTCGACCTCGCGCATCTCGAAGCCTTGCTGCGCGATCCGCAATACGAAGGTCGCGTGCGGATCGGTTCGTTCTCGGCGGCGTCGAACGTCACCGGCATGCGTACGCCGGTGCACGACATCGCGAAGCTGCTACATCGACACGGCGCGATCGCGTGCTTCGACTATGCCGCGTGCGCGCCGTACGTGCCGATCGACATGAATCCGCCGGCGACCGCGGACGGCGACGCCTCGCTCGACGCGGTCTTCATCTCGCCGCACAAATACCTCGGCGGACCGGGTTCGAGCGGCGTCCTCGTCTTCAACAAACGCATCTATGCGGAACAGCTCGCGCCGACGGTCGCGGCCGGCGGCACCGTCGATTACGTCAGCGCGAGCGACCAGGATTTCATCACCGACATCGAGGAACGCGAGAAGGCCGGCACGCCCGGCACGCTGCAGGTTCTGAAAGCCGCGCTCGCGCTGCGGGTGAAGGCATGGGTCACTGACGAGGCGATCGAGGCGCGCGAACGTGCGATGCTCGCGCGCGCGATGGCGCGTTGGTCGGCGGCACCGGGCATCGAGCTGCTCGGCAATCCCGACCCGGCGCGACGCATCGCGATCGTATCGTTCAACATTCGTGCGCAGGGCCAGGTGCGCGGATCCGGTACTCGCGCAGCGAGCAATGTCGACGCGGCGGGCGCCGTCGGCGCTGCCAGCGATGTCGGAGCCACGGTCGGTCGCTATCTCCATCCGAAGTTCGTCACCGCGCTCCTGAACGATCTCTTCGGCATTCAATCGCGCGCCGGCTGCTCGTGCGCGGGGCCATATGGGCACCGTTTGCTCGACATCGATCTCGCGCGCTCGGAGCGGTACCGGCGTTGCGTCGGCGAGGGCTTCGCCGGCATCAAGCCGGGCTGGTGTCGCGTCGGATTCCACTACGCGATGGACGATGTCGAAGCGGACTACATCGTCGACGCGGTCGAATTCGTCGGCGCGCACGGCCACCACTTCGTGCCGCTGTATCGCTTCGATCTCGCGACCGGCGCGTGGACGCATGCGCGAGCGCGCGCGCACTTCGAACACCTGTCGTTCGACGATGCGCTGCGGGCGGCGGGCGTCGCACCGTCGGCGCGGTCGGCGGCCGAGCGCGCGCGACTCTATCGCGGCTATCTCGACGACGCGCAGCGCCGTGCGAAGGCGCTGGCCGACGAAGCCGACGAGTCGCGCAACGATACGACCCTCGAAGGCGAGCTCGGCGAACTGCAGTTCTTCGCGCTGCACGCGCGTTCGATGGAGCGCTAGGCGCCCGGCCCGATTCAGCGACGCTGGCGCTTCCGCAGCAGCCGGTCCGACGCCGGGGGCGCCGACATACGACAACGGTGACGCGCTGCAGGAATCGACCAAACGCAGTGTGAACCGCGTCATGTTCCGCCGGGTGTTTCATTGAGGCATCCGGCGGCATCACCGAACCTTACGCGGTTACCCGCACCCCGCGCGCCGCATGCAGAACACGGAAGGGCTGCTGACATGTTTCAGGTGACCGTCTGGTCACTGCCGTCGCTGACCGCGTTGTTGCTC
>DASRZO010000488.1:0-5406 GCA_035686405.1 Pseudomonadales bacterium
CGACAGATTGTCGAGCACCGCCAAATCCTCGGCGAGGCGCACCGGATGGTTGAACGGCATCAGGCAAATGTCCGTGTTGAAGCGGATGCGTTTGGTGCGGGCGGCCATCGCGCCGGCGACCGGAATCCATGACGGCAGATAACCGTCGTCGACGAAGTGGTGTTCGGTGAACCACGCGAGGTCGAGCCCGAGCCCATCGAGCCACGCCACTTGATCGAGCACCGCCGCGTACAGCGACGGGTTGTCGATGCCGGAGTCCGGCGGGTTCCTGAAGTCGTATGCGACGCCGAAGCGCAACGAATGGGTTCCCGAATGGATTCCAGAATGGGCTCCCGAATGGGTTCCCGAATGGGTTCCCGAATGCGTCATGCGCTCTCCTCCTCCGTCGGTGCCGTCCACCATGACAGCAAATGCGGGATGTCGGCAATGCGGCACCGCGACTTCGGAACCGCGGCCGACGCGAGCGCCGCCAACGCGCGCGACCGGCCGCGCTTGTTCTGCCGCCGACGGACGGACACACTGGCGCGCACCGACGAACAAGGTCCCGCGATGATTCGATTCGGAACGCTCGGTGCAGCGGCGATCACCCCGCGCGCGCTGATCTATCCGTGCGTCGACGAGTGGCGCGCGAGCGTCTATGCGATCGCAGCACGCGACCGCGCGCGCGCCGAGGGCTTCGCCCGCTTTGCCGGCATTCGCCACGTGCTGGACGACTACCAACAGGTCGTCGCGCATCCGAAGGTCGACGCCGTGTACGTGCCGCTGCCGATCAACCTGCACCGCGAATGGACGATCAAGGCGCTCGAGGCCGGCAAGCACGTCCTGTGCGAAAAATCGTTCGCGAGCAACGCGATCGAAGCGCAGGACATGGCGCAGGTGGCCGCCGAGAAGAAGCGCGTCGTGATGGATGCATTCCACTACCGCTATCACCCGGTCTTCATGCGCGCGAAAGAGATCGTCGATTCCGGCGTGCTCGGACGCATCAGCGAGATTCGCGCGCAGTTCCACGTCCCGATTCCCGCGAACCTCGACGACATCCGCATGAACTACCGCACCGGCGGCGGCGTCACGATGGACATCGGTTGTTATCCGATCTCGTGGGTCCGCCACCTGACCGGCGAGGAACCGATCGAAGTGACCGCGCGCGCCGAAGTCGGGCCGCCGTACGTCGACACGATGCTCGAAGCGACCCTGCGCTTTCCGAGCGGCATCGTCGCGCGCACGTCCGGCGACATGCGCGAAACCGCGAAATTCAAAGCGGAGTTCGAGGTCGTCGGCGACGCCGGCACGTTGACCGTCGTCAATCCGCTCATCCCGCAAAACGGCCACCAGATCAAGCTCGCCACGCGTTCCGGCACGTCGACCGAACAGCGCGACCGCCGCCCGACGTACGGCTATCAGCTCGACGCGTTCATCGCCGCGGTCGAAACCGGCGCACCGCTCTGCACCGACGCCGACGACGCCGTCAAACAGATGCGCGTGATCGACCGCTGCTATCGCGCCGCCGGATTGCCGCTGCGCGGTGACCCGGACCTAGACCGTTGAGTTGCAGCAGTTGAGTTGCAGCAGTTGAGTTGCAAACGTTGAGGTTCCGTCGTTGAGCTCGAGCCGCTGGCCGTTCGCGACGCTCGCGCTCGCGGCGCTCATCGTGGCGGTCACATTCGTCGCGCCGTATTCGTCCGCCGCGTTCGACGCGCTCGTACTCGATCGCGCCGGCGTGAAGCCGTGGGCTTTGTTGACCGCTCACGTCCTGCATACCGATTGGTCGCACGTCGGCTGGAACGTATTCGCGCTCGCGTGCCTGGGGGCGCTCGCCGAGCCCGTGGACCGGACGCGCTTCGTCGTCTCGCTCGCGGTCGGCGTCGCGGCGGTCGACGTCTGGTTCGTTTGGTTCGACCCATCGCTGCAGTTCTACTGCGGCTTGTCGGGTGCGTTGAACACCGTACTGCTCGCGACGCTTTATGCGCTGCGCGATGCGATTGCGACGCCGTGGCTCTTCGCGGTTGCCGCGATCTCGGCAGCGAAAGTCGGTTGGGAGTGGCATACCGGCGCGGCGCTCGTCACGCACACGCGTTGGCCGAGCGCGGTCGGCGCGCACATCGCCGGCTTCGCCGCGGGAATCGTACTGGACGGCGTCTACGCATGGCGCGATCGGGCGCGGCGCGTGTGACCACGGTCGCGGCAACGCAGTCGACGATGTCGTATACGGTCCGATGAAACCGGCGAGGAGAGACCCATGGTGTCGATAGGACAGCGGCAGACGCGCGTGTTCCGCGTGCGCGCTTTCGCCCTTGCGCTGCTCGCCGCGATGTCGACGTGCGCACATGCCGCCGTGACGGTCTCGATCGACGGCGCCGCCTATCCGGCGCAGTTGCGCGAGAACACCCAATTGCTGACGCGCGCGCACGTGGCGCGGTCGGCGTCGGCGCACCATTACGAAGGCGAACTGACCGGCATCGAGAAATCGTGGCTGCGCGTCTCGAACATCCGCGGCCGCTGGCAAGGCGTCGTGACGCTCGACGGTCAACACTACGTGATCACCGACGGACGCAGTGACCACGGCAACCTCGCACTCGATGCGCAATCGCCGAACGACTTGATGGCGGGCGGCCGCTGCGCGACCGACGCCACCGCCGCCGAGACGCAGTCGCTCGCAGCGCAACTGAGCAGCCCGGTCGCCGAGGCCAACTTGGCGACGCTGTGCACGACGACGGTCGACGGCGTCTGTCTCTTGGCGGAACTCGATCTGGCGTTCGACCTGCTGTATCAACAGACCCTCGGCGCGAACGCACAAGCGCAAGCAGTGGCGATGCTGAACGTCGTCGACGGCTACTACACGAACGACTTGAACATCGCGTTCGATGCGCTGTCGATGACGTTCCTGACCAGCGATTTCTTCAGCACCACGACCGACCCGAGCGCGCTGCTCACCGACGTCACGACGAAGAAGGACAGCGGCCAAGTGCCGTTCGTGACGAACCGGCGCGCAATTCTGCACCTGGTCACCGGTCGCAATCTCGACGGCAGTACCGTCGGCATCTCCGAGGTCGGCAGCCTATGTTCGGCGACCAGCAATACCGGCCTATCGCAAATCGTGAACAGCGGCGGCTTGCCGAGCGTCGGCCTCACCGCACTCGTGATGGCGCACGAACTCGGCCACAACTTCGGCGCGGTTCACGACGGCGTCGGCAACACGTGTCCGGCGGGCGGCTTCATCATGGCGGCGACGCTGTCGCCGTCGGCGACGCACTTCTCGTCGTGTTCGATCACGAGCATGACCGCGACGATCAACGCGCTGCCGACCCTGAACGCATGCTTCGAATTCCCGGTCGACGCCTCGGTGACCGCGCGCGCAGGCAATCCGACCAACGTCAACGCCAACGAGAGCTTCACGCTCGACTACGACGTCGCCGAAGCACACGCGTCGGTACCGAGCACGACGATCACGCTCGGCGGCAGTTTCACCGGTACGGGCGGCACGTTCGTCGCCGCAACGATGAACGGTAACGCGTGTACGGTCGCGGCCAACGGCTCGACCTACACGTGCACCACCGACGCGACCGGCGGTCTGCTCGAAGCGACCGTGCAAGTCGCCGCGGCAACGAACGTCACCGTCGTCGCGACCGCGACGGTCGCCGCGACCGGCGGCGTCAAAGACATCGACTCGTCGAACGACGTGTCGAACCAGAGCGTCACGACGTCGACGCCGCCGCCACCACCGACCGGATTGACGGCGACGCCCGGCACCGCCGAGATCGACCTCGCGTGGCAGGACAACAGCTCGAACGAAACCGGCTTCCGCATCGAACGCCGCACCGGCAGCGCCGCATTCGCGCAGATCGCGGTGACCGGCGCAAACGTCACGACGTACGCCGACACGACTGCGGCCAGCGGCGTGACCTACGACTATCGCGTCGCCGCATTCGGCCCCGGCGGCACCTCGGCGCCGGCGAGCGCGAGCGCGCACATCGGCACGGCCCAGAGCAGCGGGGGTGGCGGCGGCGGTGGCGGCGGCGGCGCATTCGGCGTCGAGCTGGCACCGCTGCTGCTCGGCTTGCTCGCGTTGCGCCGTCGCTCCGCGAGCGTCCGGTGAACGGCCCGGCATTCGCGCGAATCGCCGTACTGGTCGCGCTGTCCGCCGGCTGCCAGACGCACGCCGCGTCGTGTCCCGACGATCCGAGCGCCGCAGCCGCCTATGCCGCGTGGACGGCGCGCCACCTCACCGACTACCGCTTCGTGTGGCAGCGCACGTGCTTCTGCCTACCGGACGCCGTGCAGCCCATCGTCGTCACCGTGCACCACGGTGAAATCGTCAGCGCGACCGACCGCGCGGGCACGCCGGTGTCAGCCGACATCCGCAACGACCTGCTGACGATCGACGCGCTGTATCGACGCGCCGCCGCCGCGCGCTGCACCGCCGACGAGGTTCGCGTCACCGCCTCCCAGGATGGCGTGCCGTCGAACTTCTTCATCGACCCGCGCCGCGGCGTTGCCGACGACGAATACAACGTCGCGATCAGCGAATTTTCGGCCGCGCCGTAGCGACACGTTTCATTTGTGGCGGACAAGCGGCGATTCAATCGCCTGTCTGTGTAGTCGGGCAAGCGATAGTGGTTGGGTCCCTTGACCGGTGACGGTGGTTGGGTTCCTTCACCGGTGGTCGGGCCGGAGACGGTGGTTGGGCTCCTTCACCGGTGGTCGGGCTAGCGACGGTGGTGAGGGGTTCCAGCACCGGCATCCTGTTCGCGGGACACGCTGCAAGTACATCCATGTAAGCTCCCTCTCGGCATCCCTGCCTCGAGAGGTTCCCGCGAACAGGATGCCGGTACTGGAACCCGCCGAGCGTGGTGGTACGTCCATGGGCCACGATGCGATGCGATTCGTGACTCCGTCGCGTCAGAAGCGTCCTGCGGATAGAACGCTGTCAATCGGGCGTAGATATAGACCTGCCTTTCCTCGAACGCGGATGGGTGACGTTGTCCCTTCCCGGTTCGTTGGCGGTGCCGCTACGGATCGCCGCAGACGCTCAGCGACGGGGCGACCGTCGTCCCGATCGGTGTCGATTGCTTGCGCAGCGCCGTCGATCGCGACCCGCCGCGCGACGTCGCGAACGTTCTCGCCGTTGCGGAACGTCACGATAGCGGCCATGTCGTCGCGCGATGTCTCAATGACTCAGTGAACGACCTCAGCCGGTGCGACGACATCGCACTCGCGAGCGGTCGGTGAAACCGCGCCAGTGAATCTCAGTAAGTGGCCGAGGCGCGGCATTCGGTTCGCGGGAACCTCTCGAGGCATGGATGCCGAGAGGGAGCTTACAGCAACCGTGTTAGGCGATAGCGGGATTCCAAGGGGTTTGATCACGGACGATGGCATTGAGGATGGTGAGTAGCTTGCGCATGCAAGCGA
>DASRZO010000489.1:0-6785 GCA_035686405.1 Pseudomonadales bacterium
CGCTGCTCGCCGGACAACCACGCCGCCGCATCCGGCCGATCGGTCAGATAAAAGAGCACCGCGACGCCGAGCGCGAGCGACGGTACCGCTTCGGTCAGGAAAATCCATTGCCAACCGGCGAAGCCGTACACGCCGTCCAGCGTGAAAAGCCACGCCGACAGCGGCGCGCCGATCACGCCGGCGATCGCGGTCGCCGTCATGAAGCGCGATACCGCGGCCGCACGTTCGCGCGCCGGGAACCACAACCCGAGGTAGTAGATGACGCCCGGGAAGAAGCCCGCTTCGGCCGCACCGAGCAAAAAGCGCAACGCGTAGAAACCGGTCGGCGTCTCGACGAACGCCATCGCGCCGGAGATGAGTCCCCACGTGATCATGATGCGCGCGATCCACACGCGCGCGCCGACGCGCGCGAGCACCAGGTTGCTCGGCACTTCGAACAGGAAATAGCCGACGAAGAAGATGCCCGCGCCGAGCCCGTACACGGCGTCGCCGAAGCCGAGCGCACTCTTCATCTGCAACTGCGCGAAGCCGACGTTGATGCGATCGAGATACGCGGCCACGTACAACAGAAACAGAAAGGGGATCAGGCGACGCGAAACGCGACGCAGCGTCGCGCTGTCGACGGCGGCCGTCACGCCGGCCGATGCGGCTTCGATTCGTCGCGGCGGAAGTGCGCGGCGAGCAACGCGATCCACGCGACGAGCGCGACGAGAAACACGACGAGACCGCCGACGAACACGACGGGTTCGAGCACCGGCGGTGTCAGCGTGTTCGCCGCGACGACGCGCCAATGCACGAAGCCGAGGAACAGCGCGAGTATCGTCGCGAAGTGCGCGGTGTGATCGCTCAAAAAAGCGTACGTCTGCGCGCGTCGCTCCGGCGCCAGCCAATACTCGCGGTTCGGCAGGTTCACCAAACTCGGCGGCACGCGCGGCAGGATGCGCGCAGACGCAAAGATCACCAACGGCAACGAGATCGACACGATCAGCATGAATGCGACGTACGCCGAACGCGGCATGTAGCCGTTCGCGACGCCGTCACCGGCAAAATGCGACGCGACATACGTCGGCAGCAACCGCCCCGATATCAGCTCGAA
The DNA here is from genome assembly GCA_035686405.1 of Pseudomonadales bacterium. GTDB lineage: Bacteria > Pseudomonadota > Gammaproteobacteria > Pseudomonadales > Azotimanducaceae > DATJGR01. Next base: position 1,097 of record DASRZO010000489.1, read on the forward strand.
CGCCGCCACCGCAACGACCGTACCGACCAGCGTCGTCGTCGCGCGGCGCGTGTCGCCGAGTTTCGCCGCGCGACGCGCCGTCATCGGCCGCCGCTCGTCAGTCAACGAGCACCTCGAGCTCCAGCGGACCGCGCGGCGCGCCATCGCGCAGATAAGCCGCGACGATGGCGTGCAACGCGGTCGGCGTCAGGTCTTCGTCGGTGTCCGCGAGCGCATCGAGGTTCCACCATTGGAAGCGGTCGAGCACTTGCGCTTCGACCTCGTCCGTCATGTGCGGGTCGAAGCGATCGACGTGAACGACGTAGTAATCCTCGCGCTGGCGGATTCGCCGTGTGCCCCAATCGAACGTGTGTTGGCGCCGCCACACGAGCGAGCCGAGGCGCACGTCCGACAGGCCGACTTCCTCTGCGAGCTCGCGTTTCAGCCCGGCCTCGGCCGACTCGCCGCGTTCGAGCCCGCCGCCGGGCGTGATCCAGAACCAATTGCCGCCTTGCGGCGCACGAATGCGCAGCAGCAGCACTTCGCGCTGCGGCGTCAGCAGAATCGCGCGGATCGCATGCCGTTCGACGACGTCAGTCATCGACCTCGTCGCTGTCGACTTCGTCGTCGTCGACTTGCGTGCACTTGAGTTCGCTTTGGTTGCCGACTTTGAGCGTCGCGTCGTGTCCCTTCGACCAGAACACGATCTTGCCTTTGCTCGAGTCGCCTTCGAACTTCGCGCCGGACGCCGACGGGACTGACTTCAATGCATACGTATTCGCGTCGATCGTCAGCGACATCGTGCCTTCTTCGAACATCGCGTCGGCCCGCGTTTGGCCGCACTTGAACATCGCATCGATCAGCGGTTCCGGCGGCTTCGGCGCGGGACTCTTCGACGGCGCGCTCGGCGCACTCGGCGCACTCGGCGCGGCGGCCGTCGCGCCATACGCCCACGCCGCGCCGATACACGCGACGCCGGCGATCAGAGTTCTCGCGTAACGCATCACACCTCCTGCCTCGTCAGGCCGCCGAGCATACGCCACCGCGCGGTCGGCTGCGCTGGGCGCCGCGCGCCCTGCCCGACGTACGACGCAGAAGACGGTTGGAACGACGTGTCGAGCGCGCTCAGAACACTTCGAGCATCGGCATCGCGTCGGCCGCGTGAATGCAGTCGAGCAGAAACACGGCGAGACCGAGGTCGCCGGTCCACAGCGAATACTTGCGCTGACCGTGTTCGCGTTTGCCGCGTTCCGCTTGCTCGATCGCGTGCATCGCGAAGCGCCGCGCCCGTGCGAGCCAACGTTCGTCGCCGCTGCGCGCGAACAACTTCAGCAACGCATAGCCGCTGCCCGGGACGCCGTGACACAAACTCGGCAACTTCGTCAGCGGACCCGCACGCCAGATCAATTCGCCCGCGGCGTTCAACAGTGCGTCGGTGTGCGGATCGTTCGGCAACCGGGCGAAACAGTTCACCATGCCCGGCGCCCCGACGCAGTGTTGCAGGCGCAACACGTCGGCGCCGGGCCGCGACGACGGACCCGCGACGAGCGGCCAATTCGCATGCGCGCCGTCGCGCAGCGCCGTCGCGCGCAACACCCGATGCGCGCGCGTCACCAACTCGTCGCGCCGGTCGCGATCGAGCAGCGCGCTGCCGCGCCACAACGCGTGCACGCAGCCGGCGAGGCCGTGTAGCGCACCGAGCTGCTTGTCGCGATGACCGTACAAGTCGTCGCTCCACAGATGGCAGTCGAACTGCGCGTCGTATTCCCAACGTCGCCACAGCGCGTCGGCGCCGGCGCGATACGCGTCGATCCAGCGTGTCGCACCGGTCCGTTCGTAGAGGAAGAGCGCCGCGAGCATCGAGCCGGCGATGCCCCAGGCGAAGCCGAGTTCCGGTGCGGGTTCGCCGATGTGCGCGGTGATCGACGCGTGCAGCTCGTCTTCGACGTCGGCGTCGCGCGTCAGACGCCATTGCAACAGCGCGATTCCGGCGTCGCCGAGCGTGAAGCCGAGCAGCGGTTTGCCGTCCCGCTCGACCGTGTCGCGCCGGTGCGCGACGCGCAGCAGCGGCAACACCTCGGCATAGTCGCGTCGCAGTTCGAAGCCGCCCCCTTCGTGCAGACGATGCAGCGCCCAGATGACGCCGGCCGCACCGTAGTACAGCGGCTTCAATGCCGCGGCGCGTTCGGGCGAGCGATCGATCGGATGGATCGGCCACAGCCCCGCATCGGTAAACGCCGCGTGCGTGTCGCGCACGATGCGTTCGATCGCGGCGCGCGCCATGGGCTCGCCCCATGGCGCGCGCGTCAACGGTTCGTGTCTCGACGCATCGAAGAGCGCCATCGATTCCCCACAATCTCGGCGTGCGGGCGTTGCGTTGCTCGAAGTTGTCCGCCGCAAGGCATCGCGCGGGCGCGATGGCCACCCGATCTTCGACGATCGCGCAGCGCGCCCCCGGAACGTGTCGTTCGCGACACCTCAGGCGTTCGCCAACCGCGCGAGCAGGTCGACTACGCGTTGCGGTTGCGAGACGAACGGCGAATGCGACGTCGGCCACTCGACGACGTGCGTCGCGTGTGCCGCCATCTCGCGCTGCGCGCCCGCGAGGATCGCGCGATCTTCGGTGCATACGACGTAGGTGCTCGGCGTGTCGAGCCACGCCGGCGGCCTTTCGCCGGCGAGCGTCACGCCGGGGATCGAACGCAAGCGCGCGAGCGCGGCGTCGATGTCGGCTTGCGCGCAATCGCCGTAGAACGCCTCGACCGCGCCGGCCGGATCGACGACCGTGCGGCCGTCGACGACGCGCATGTGCGACACGAGCGGCGACGGATAGCGCGCCATCATGCCGCCGACGTCGTCGCCCTCGCCCGCCATGAACGCACACAAGTAGACGAGATGGCCGACGTTGCCGAGACCGCTCGCCGCCTGCGATATGACGACGCCGCCGTACGAGTGACCGACGACGACCGCATCGGCACCGGCGCGCGCGATCGCTTTGCGTGCCTCGGCTGCATCGGCAGCGAGACCGTCGAACGGCAGTTCGACCGCGATCGTCGGCACGCGCAGCGCGGTCAGCCCCGCGACGACTTTGTCCCAACACCACGCGCCGTGCCACGCGCCGTGTACCAACACCACCGTATGTGCCATGAGCTGCCCCGCTGCGTGAATCGATGCGCCGCGTCGACGCCGTGCCGATCGACCGCGTGCTAACCGACGTCCAATGGCGCGTCGAAATCGACCAGACGCACATTCGGCCAGTCGATGTCGAAGATCGCAAGCGTCGCGTTGTCGCCGCTGTAGATTCGATCACCGCCGTGCAATGCGATTCCGGCGGCGAGCCGATACAGAAAATCGATCGTTCCGCCGTGCGTAATCGCCAGGACACGCTGCGCGACCGCGGCCTCACGCACCCAATCCACGACCCGCGCGAAGTTCTGCGCGCGGCTCTCGCCGTTCGGCATGGCGTAGTCGGCGTCGAACGCCCGAAATCGCGCGAATGCGTCGGGATATCGCGCCGTGCACTCGGCCGCCGTCAAGCCTTCGAAGATGCCGAAGCGCCGCTCGACGATGCGCGGCTCCGGCGTCCAACGCGGCACCCTCAGACATTGCGCCGTCTCGACCGCGCGCCGATACGGACTGCAATAGATGGCGTCGAACGGCGTCGCATCGAACCGCGCGGCCGACAGGTACTCGCGCTCCGGCACCGTCAGCGGATCGTCAGGACCGTTGAAGCGACCGACGACGTTCCCTTCGGTCGCGCCATGGCGCAAACAGACGACGCGCATTCGCGACCCGCCGACTCCATTCGAATTCGACTACCCTACCAAACCTATGGCCGATTCAACGCAACGCATCGACGCGACAGACGTCACGCCAGCGGGCGACTTCTCGGCGTGGCTCGCCGCGACGCGCCGCGCGCTCGCGCACGACGCCGACGTCGACGTCGCCTGCGGCACGTGCACGGCATGCTGCACGTCGTCGTACTTCATTCACGTGCGGCCCGACGAGGCGCGGACACTCGCACGGATCCCGAAGGAACTGCTGTTCCCGGCGCCCGGCATGCCGAAGGGTCATCAAGTGATGGGTTACGACGCGCGCGGCCATTGCCCGATGCTCGTCGACGGCGCGTGCTCGATCTACGAGGACCGGCCGCAGACCTGCCGGACCTATGATTGCCGCGTGTTCACCGCCACCGGCCTCGAGCCGGACGACAAGCCGCTCATCCGGCAACGTGCCCGGTCGTGGCGCTTCGACTATCCGACGCCGCGCGACCGCGCCGAGCAGGCCGCGGTCGGCGCCGCCGTCGCGTTTCTGCGCGAACACGCCGACGCCTTCCCGACGTGGGCGATCCCGACGATCGCGACGCAGCTTGCGGTACTCGCGATCAAGGCGAGCGGTGCGTTCGAAACCACGCAGCCGCGGTCGATCGAGGCGATCGCCGCCGCGGTCGTCGACGCCGTGCGGCGCTACGACCGCAAACCGCCGCGTTGAGCGCGTTCGTCGACGTGTCCAACGCGCGCCGTGCCGTTCGTCATGGGAGTGCGACGATACGATCGCGACATTCCTCGATACGGAGACCGACATGCAATATCTGCTGATGCTGTATCTCGACGAGACGGGCTGGCCGAAGATGACGCCGGCCGAGCAACAACAAGGCGTCGCCGCCTACACCGCCTTCGCCGAAGCGCTGACGAAGGCCGGCGCGATGGTCGGTTCGGGACGCCTGCAGCACAGCCCGACCGCTACGCGCGTCACCAACGCCGGCGGTAAGGCGCGCGTGATGGACGGCCCGTACGCCGACACGAAGGAACAACTCGGCGGCTATTTCCTGATCGACGTGCCGAATCTCGACGACGCCATCAAATGGGCGGCGCGTTGCCCGGCGGCGAACCATGGCACCGTCGAAATACGGCCGATGTGGACGATGTAGGCGACAATCGTCCGCCGACATCCGCGCACGACGAAGGAGTACACCGTGGCCCTCTCGCATGACGATCTGGCTATTTGCGACCTCGCGAGCGAAACGTTCGTACCGATGCTGCGCGCGTTGCCGGCCATCCTCGACAAAGGCGCCGCGCACGCGCGCACGCGGAACCTCGCACCGACCGCCTTGCCCGCGGCGCGATTGGCGCCCGACATGTACACGCTCTCGAAGCAGGTTCAGCTCGCGTGCAGCAACGCGCGCGAATGCGTCGAGCAACTGACCGGCCATCCGCCGAAGTGGTTCGACGAGAACGAAACGACGTTCGACGAATTGAAAACGCACATCGCGACGACGATCGACTATCTCGCTGCGATACCGAAGAGTTCGTTCGACGGCGCGGCGAAGAAGGAAATCTCGATTCCGCTGCCGGACGGTGATCTCGCGATCGTCATGAACGGCACGCAGTTCGTTCGCGATTGGGGGATCCCGCACTTCTATTTTCACGTCGTCACGGCCTACGACATCCTGCGGCACAACGGCGTGGACATCGGCAAACGCGACTATCTCGCGCGGGTCGGAGCGTATATCCGCAAGCGCTCGTAAAGGGCTGACGCGATACGCCGGCGTGCGTGCCGACGGCAATGCAGAAGCGCGCGACGTCGCCGCCGCCGTCGCGCGGCGCAGCTACGGCAAGCTCGTCGCGTTTCTCGCCGCGCATACGCGCGACGTCGCAGCGGCCGAAGACGCGTTGTCGGAGGCCTTCGCGATCGCGTTGGAAACGTGGCC
>DASRZO010000490.1:0-11105 GCA_035686405.1 Pseudomonadales bacterium
CGAGAGGGAGCTTACATGGATGTACTTGTAGCGTGTCCCGCGAACCGAATGCCGCGCCTCGGCCACTCGCCGAACAACGGCGTTGATGCACCTACCCGTGTCTCGGCCACTTCCGAACAACGGCGTTGAGAAAGCAACGTCGATTCAAGCGAACGCCGCGCCTCGGCCACGCCTCGAACCACGGCGTTGCTTCAACCGAACTGAATTTTGGACACCGATCAACGGCGTCCAAGCACACAACCGAATGTCCCGCTTCTCCGAGACTGACGAACTACCGCGTTGATTCAACCCAGACGCTGCGTCTCCGACGCGCCTAGATGACAGCGTCGAAGCGCACCGTCGAACGCCGCGGTCGGGCACTTCGTATCACGGTACCTGCATCCCAACGACCACGCACTGGCGCTCAAACCAGCAACGCCGCGACGAAGATCCCGATCATCGAGAACGCCAGCGCCACCTTCACCGCTGTACCGATCAATAGCCCGACGCCGGTTGCGAGGCCGACCCGCCCTGCCCGTTCGAGATTGCGCAAGCTCACGTACTCGCCGATCGCCGCACCGACGAACGGCATGAACAGCAATCCCCAAAATCCCGTGAAGATGCCGGCGAACGTGCCGATCGCGGCCCCGGTCATCGCGTGTTTGCTCGCGCCGAGTCGTTTCGCACCCAGGCTGCCCGCGACGAAATCGACGATGACGCTGACGAGTGCGAGCACGCCCAGTGCGCCGAGCGTCCACCACGACACGCGCGTCCAGTCGTCGATCCAACCGCCGAGGCACGCGCCGGCGAAGATCAGCACCGCGCCGGGAATCACCGGCACGACGGTGCCGGCCACGCCGAGCGCCATCAATACGATCACGACGATCCACAGTGCGGTCGTTGCCACCGCGCCTCCGATCCATGCGGGTCCGGCAAGCGTATTCCGGTAGCATGACCGGCTCACGTCCGGCGTTGCCCGGGCGAATCGGTCGGGAGCTTTCGCCAAAATGCCAGATACATGCACGATCACCGTTTCCGGCGGACGGACCGTCGGCTACGTCGACTATGGCCCTGCGACCGGCCACGCCGTGATTCGGTGTCCCCGCCGCCCCGGCAGCCGCATGGAACCCGCCGCGTCGGCGCCGGCCGTCGCCGCCGCTGGCATTCGCGTGGTCGGCATCGACCGTCCCGGCTACGGCCGCTCGACGCTCGCGCGGTCGAGTGAATCCGTTGGAGCGAACAGATGAGTCACTCGGGTGAACCCCGCCACCGCAACGACACGTACGGCAACAACATCGGCGCGCAGGCCGAGGAACAGCCGCCCATTCCCGCGGCAACGGTCGTGTTGTTGCGCGAACGCAGCGCGCGCCTCGAAGTGCTGATGTTGCACAAGGCATCGCAGATCGCGTTCGGTGGCATGTGGGTATTCCCCGGCGGACGCATCGACGAGGAGGACTATCCGGCCGACCGCGACGTCAACGTCGCCGCGCGCAACGCGGCGTTGCGCGAAACGCAGGAGGAAGCCGGCATCGCCGTCGCGCCGCACCGCGTCGTCTGGTTCGCGCATTGGACGCCGCCGCCGGGCACGCCGAAACGTTTCGCGACATGGTTTTTCGCAGTGCGGGCGGGGGCCGACGAGGCGGTCACGATCGACGGCGGCGAGATTCAAAACCACCAATGGCTCGCGCCGGACGCGGCGCTCGAACGCCACGCCGCCGGCGAGATCGACCTAGCCCCGCCGACGTGGGTAACGCTGCACCAACTCGGCCGCTTTGCGACCGTCGACGCCGCGCTCGCCGATCTCGAGCGCCGCGAACCGCGGTATTACCAAACGCGCGTCGCCAAACGCGCCGACGGCATTCGCGTCGCGATGTGGCACGGTGATGCGGGCTACGACGGTTGGGACGCCGATGCGACGGGCGCGCGGCATCGGCTGGCGATGTCGCCGGGCGGCTTCGTGTACGAGAACACGGTCGAGTCGGACTGAGAACCGGTCGGCGCTGCGACGCGCACCGCGCCAGCAATCATCTACCGAGAGACGGAAATACGAAGGGGCGCCTTTGGGCGCCCCTTCTTCGTCTTCGTCGGACCGCCCGTTCGAACCGAGCGTCCGAACGGTGCAGACGTCACACCCGGTGCAAGCGCACCGGCAGGTTCGAATAGCCTTTGATGAAATTCGACCGCACGCGGGTCGGCTCCGCGACGACCTCGACCGTGCTGAAGCGCTTCAAGATCTCTTCCCACACGACGCGCAGTTGCATTTCCGCGAGCCGGTTGCCCATGCAGCGGTGGATGCCGAAGCCGAACGACAAGTGTTGCCGCGCCTTCGGTCGGTCGATGATGAACGCGTCGGGATTGTCGATCGCTTCTTCGTCGCGATTGCCGGAGACGTACCACATCACGACCTTGTCGCCTTTCTTGATCTTCTTGCCGCGCAGCTCCGTGTCGGAGAGCGCCCGCCGACGCATGTGCGACAACGGCGTCTGCCAACGGATGATTTCCGACACCATGTTCGGGATCAGGCTCGGGTTCGCCCGCAGCTTGGCGTACTCGTTGGGATTTTGATTCAGTGCGAGCACGCCGCCGGAGATCGAATTGCGGGTCGTGTCGTTGCCGCCGACGATCAGCAGAATCAAGTTGCCGAGGTATTCCATCGGCGGCATGTTCTTCGTCGACTCGCCGTTGGCGAGCATCGTGATCAGGTCGTTGCCGTCGGTCTTGTTCACGCGTTCGTTCCACAGACGCGTGAAGTACTCGAGGCACGCCAGCAGTTCGGCGCGCTGATGGTCGACCGACTCGTACAAACCGGACGACGCGTCGGCGACCGCCATGTCGGACCAGTACGTCAACTTGCGCCGATCTTCGAACGGAAAGTCGAACAGCGTCGCCAGCATCTGCGCCGTCAGCTCGATCGACACCTTGTCGACCCAATTGATCGTTTCGCCGACCGGCAACGAATCGAGAATGCGTCCGGCGCGTTCGCGAATCGTCCCTTCGAGCTTCGCGAGATTCATCGGCGCGACGACGCCGCTGACCGTTTTGCGCTGCAGATCGTGCTTCGGCGGATCCATCGCGATGAACATCGGCAGCTCGAATTCGGGATCGTCGTCTTCGATCGTGATGCCGCCTTCCGACGAAAAGATCTCGTGGTGCGTATCGACGTGCATGATGTCGTCGAACTTCGTGACCGACCAGAACGGTCCGTACGGACTCTCCGGCGTGTAATGCACCGGGTCGTCTTTGCGCAGCCGGGCGAAGTACGGCCAAAACGTGTTGTTCTCGAACCGGTCCGGGCGCCAGATCTCGATCAGATCGAGCGGCACCGTCGCCGGGTCGGAATCCTGGAATACCGGGGTTCTATCGATCGCTTCACTCATGACGTACTCCGTGCCGCGCAGGGCTCAGATTTGGAATTGCGGTAAGCGCACGATCAAGCCGTCGATTTCGTCGCGCACCTTGATCTGACACGACAAGCGCGAATTCGCGTGGCGCTCCGGGTTCATGTCGAGCATCGATTCTTCTTGCTCGCCCGGACGCCCGACGACGCCGATCCACTTGTCGTCGACGATGACGTGGCACGTCGCGCACGAACACTCGCCGCCGCAATCGGCGTCGATGCCGGGGACGAGATTGTCGATCGCCGCGTTCATCACCGAATGGCCGATTTCGCCTTCGACGACGTGCTCTTTACCGTTGTGTTCGATGAATGTGATCTTGGGCACCGAGCGTTCCTCGTTGGTTCGATTGAGCGGGTTTCGCGGCCGCCGATCATACAACAGCACCGTGACGTGGGTTGTATTCAGGTGGCGTTCAGCGGCATACCGTGATCATCGTCGGCCATTGGATGATCATCGTCGGCCAGTGACGGATCCGGATTCCATGCGAATGCTTCACACCCGCATCATCCGCCGCCGCAACGGCGCAGCGGCGGCAGCGCTTCTGCTATCGAGCGTGCTCGCCGGCGCCGCGTTCGGCGACGACGAAGCCGTCGTCGATCCGCCCGATCGCGTCGCACGCGTCAGTTTCGCGAACGGCGCCGTGTCGCTGCTCGCCGCCGACACCGACGAGTGGGTCGACGCGACGCTGAACCGGCCGCTGACGAACGGCGACAAGCTGTGGGTCGATCGCGACGCGCGCGCCGAATTGCAGGCCGGCACCGCGACGATCCATCTCGACGAAAACACCGGCTTTTCGTTCGTCGCGCTCGACGACGACGTCATGCAGATCAATCTCTCCGACGGCGCGATGGCGATCGAAGTGCGTTCGCTCGAGCCGCGCGAGCGCATCGAAATCGATACGCCGAACGCGGCGGTGTTCCTATCGCAGGCCGGCGACTACACGATCAGCACCGAAGCGGCTGGTGATCGCACGATCGTGAAAACGCATGCCGGCGAGGCGGTCGTCAGCGGGGCCGATCAACACGAATTCATCGTGAGCGCCAACGAGCAAGGCGTATTCAGCGGCAATCAGGAACTGACAGCGGAGACGTCCGAGATCGGCGGCCGCGGCCCGTTCGAGACGTGGGCGTACCAACGCAATCACGCCGAGACCGGATCGGTAGCGGCGCGTTATGTGGCGCCGGGCGTGGTCGGTTACCAGGACCTCGACGCATACGGCACGTGGGCGTACGAGTCCGACTACGGCCAAGTGTGGCAACCGACGACGCTGATCTATTCGGACTGGGCGCCGTATCGCTACGGCCATTGGGTGTGGATCGCGCCGTGGGGCTGGACCTGGATCGACGATGCGCCGTGGGGCTTCGCGCCGTTCCACTACGGCCGTTGGGTGTATCTGCGCCAGCGCTGGTGTTGGTTGCCCGGCCCGCTGCACGCGCGGCCGGTCTATGCGCCGGCGTTGGTCGCGTGGTCCGGCAATCCGCGCGCGCCGTACGGACCGTACATGGGTTTCGCGAACAACGTGTCGAACGACGTTGCCGGCCGAGTGGGTTGGTTCCCGCTCGGGCCGCGCGAAGTGTTCATGCCGGGCTATCGCACGACGTGGGCGCACTTCCGCGCGATCAACGCGTCGAACGCCGCCTTCTCGGACAACGCATCGCTCGCGAACGCCTACTACGGCCGCGACTCGAACGTCGTCTATCGCAACAGCAGCGCGATCACCGTCGTCGACGGCAACGCGTTCGCGTCGTCGCAGCGTACCGCGCCGCACCGCATCGCGATCGACCCGGCCGACGTCGCGAATTGGCAAGCGCAACCGCGACCGCCGGCAATCACACCGACGCACGAAGCGATGCTAGGCGCACGGCCGGTCGGGCGCGATCCCACCCCTCGACTCGATCGTCAGATCACGATCGTGCACGACGACGACGCCAGCCGACGGCGTTCCGACGGCGCGAATCCCGGTACACAGCGCGTGTGGCAGGGCTCGAGCCTCGCGAACACCCCGGACCGACCGGCGCCGGCGGGCACCGAAGCGCCCGCCGCGCAAGGCGCCGGCGTCACGCCGCGGTCGGTCGACCGTCCGCAGACCGGCGGACGCACGCCGTTCCACTACAACGGCGCATATCAGAACAACGGCGCGTTTCAAAACAACGGCAGCTTCCACGACAACGGTCGCTATCAAGCCGATCGCCCGCCCGCCGACGCACAGACGCGCAATCGCGCGACGCCGCCGCCGAACCCGCCGTCGCAGGCCGGCTCGGCGCAGCACCCCAACGCGCCTACCCAGCCGCGCGAGCCGGCGGCACCGATCGTCCGCCCCGACGCCGAACGCCGCCCGATGCCGGTGGAGCCGCAGCACGGCGGCAATGCGGAGATCCGACAAGCGCCGCACGAAGAGCCGCGCCCAGCCGCGGCGACGACGCGACCGGCCAGTGCCCCGACCAACGGCCGCGCGATGGGGCGCACGTCGAACATCGATGCCGGCGAACCGCGCGGTCACATCGGTAACGAACACTGATGCGATGGTCGCGATCGAGGCGCGACGGCCTACCGTCGATTATCGCCGTTGGTGAAAGGTGGCCATGGCGCGGCATTGGGTTCGCGGGGACGCTGCAAGTACGTCCATGTACGCTCGCCTTCGGCATCCATGCCTCAGAGCGCCCCGCAAACCCAACGCCGCGCCACGGCCACTGACAGATATTCACTGTCGCGGTTTCACCGACCCTGACAGCGCAACCGTGCCGACGGCGTTCGATCGACTCGCCGCAACTTTTCTTCAAAACCAGCGCGCGCAACGTGAACGCGGCGCATCGAGCGATTTCTTCAACGCAGTCAGTGTGCTTGCGCACTTATCCACACGAAGCGCACCGGCGTTCAACCGTTCGTGCACCGGGTTATCCCAAGCTTATCCACCGCGCCGGTGCAGTGATTTCACTATCCAAACGAATCGACGGTGATAACGTGTCTCCCACGGATGCGAGGCACGCGCCACCCGGAAACGGGTCCCAAACGACCAAGTAATCCGCCGGGCCCTGCCAGGCCAGGGTCGCCACGGCAAAGGCGGCTCAAGGGCGAAGAGCCCCCGGGTACTCGGGGAGTTCCAGCCCGACCTTCCGAGTGAGTCTGATCACTCGATCGGAAGCGACGTACGCAAGGCGTCGTAAAAGAAACGGCTCGATGAGTCAGGCTGGACACCGTTCGAAGACGTTCGGACAAGGCTTCCAACCAACACGAAACCCCGCTTCGGCGGGGTTTCTCTTTTGCGGCTTTATTTTTCTTGCCGGCTGGCGTCTCCTTCGCAATCCCTCCAATGCCGAACGCCGCCATGCCGACGATCGCCAACGGTCCCGCACGGATTTACTACGAAGAGTACGGCAGCGGCTATCCGCTGTTGCTGTTCGCGCCGGGCGGCATGCGCTCGGCCATCGGCTTCTGGGCGCGCTCGCCGTGGAATCCGATCGAGCGCTTGTCCGATCGCTTCCGCGTGATCGCAATGGACCAACGCAACGCCGGCCGCTCGACGGCGCCGATCCATTCGAGCAACGGCTGGCACAGCTACGCGTCGGACCACGTCGCGCTGATGGATGCGCTCGGCATCGAGCACGCACACGTGCTCGGCGGCTGCATCGGGGGACCCTACTGTCTCGGCCTCGTACAGGCCGCGCCCGGGCGCGTGACCGCGGCGGTCTTGCAACAACCGATCGGCTACGACGGCACCAATCGCAAGGCCTTCTACGACATGTTCGACGGTTGGGCGAACGACCTCAAAACGCAACGAACCGACGTCGAACCCGCCGCGTGGAGTGCATTTCGCGAGCGCATGTACGGCGGCGATTTCCTGTTCAACGTGGATCGCGAGTTCGTGCGCAAATGCACCGTGCCGATGTTGGTATTGCTCGGCAACGATCAGTACCACCCCTCCGTGACGTCGCGCGAAATCGTCGAGCTCGCGCCGCACGCCGAACTCGTCGAGCGCTGGAAGGAACCGGAGGTCGTCGACGAGACCGTGGCGCGTGTACGATCGTTCCTCCTGCAACACACTCCGGCATAGGACACCCGCGATGAAATACGCGAATCTCGGCGGCACCGGCGTCAGCGTGTCGCGCATCTGTCTCGGCATGATGACGTACGGTTCGAAGCAATGGCGCGACTGGGTGCTCGACTTCCAGGAAGCGCGCCCGTTCGTCGAGCGCGCGCTCGAAGCCGGCATCAACTTCTTCGACACGGCCGACGTCTATTCGAACGGCGCCTCGGAAGAAGTGTTGGGGCGCGCGCTGAAGGATCTGAAGGTCGACCGCGACGACGTCGTGATCGCGACGAAGTGCAACGGCGGCACGCACAACCGCGCCCGCAACCGCTGGGGACTGTCGCGCAAGAACATCATGGAGTCGTGCGACGCGTCGCTCGCGCGGCTCGGCACCGACTTCATCGACCTCTATCAAATCCACCGCTTCGACTCGCACACCCCGATCGAGGAAACGATCGATGCGCTGAACGACCTCGTCCGCGTCGGCAAGGTCCGCTATCTCGGCGCGTCGAGCATGTTCGCGTGGCAGATGGCGAAGTACCTGTTCACGCAAGACGCGCGCCGAGCGACGCGCTTCATCTCGATGCAGAATCACTACAACCTGATCTATCGCGAAGAAGAGCGCGAAATGAACCCGCTGTGCATCGACCAAAACGTCGGCCTCATTCCGTGGAGCCCGCTCGCGCGCGGCTATCTCGCACGCGATCGCGAAACGCTGAAGGCGACGACGCGCGGCAACTCCGACGAGTTCACGAAGATGTTGTATCGGCGCGAATCCGACTTCGACATCGTGCAGCGCAACGCCGAGACCGCCGCACGCCTCGGCGTGAAGCCGGCGCAAACCGCGCTCGCGTGGCTGCTCGGCAAACCCGGCGTCGTCGCGCCGATCATCGGCGCATCGAAGCTGCCGCAACTCGACGACGCGATCGCCGCCGTCGACGTGCAGCTTTCGACGAGCGACGTCGAGCAGCTCGAAGCACTGTACGAGCCGCACGCGATCGCCGGCCACGCCTGAATCAATCCGACCGTCACGAGGACCGACAGATGAGTAGACAAGATCGAGTCGCCGCCGCTGCGCAGCGCTATATCGACAACAACACGTTTGCCGGCATCGAATGGCTGGTCGAACGGCGCGGCGAAGAGCTCGCGCGCGGCCAATGCGGCTATGCCGATGCCGCTGCCAAGAAACCCATTCCGAAGAACGCGCTATATCGCATCTATTCGATGACGAAACCGATTACCTCGGTCATCGCGCTGATCCTGATCGAGCAAGGCAAGCTGCGCCTCTTCGACATGCTGCCGCAGTTCGACAAGCGCTTCGCACAGATGACGGTGCTCACCGCAGACGGCCAGATCATCCCGGCGCAGCGGCCGATCACCGTCGACGATCTGCTGACGCATCGCGCCGGCTTCACGTACGAGTTCATTCCAGGCTGCCACATCGCGCAGTACTACCAGCGCGCCGAGATCTCGAGCGACGGCAAGATTTCGCTCGACGACATGATGGGACGGTTGTCGGAACAGCCGATCGCCTTCCAACCGGGCACGCAATGGCGCTACAGCGTCGCGACCGACGCGCTCGCGCACGTCTGCGAGAAAGCGGCGGGCCGGGGCATCGACGAACTGATGAAAGAATACATCTTCGATCCGCTCGGGATGGACGACACCGCGTACTTCGTTCCCGATAGCAAGCGCGCGCGCTTGATGGCGATGTACGGCATCACCGACATCACCGATCTCGCACCGCTGAAGCCGCGGCCGCAGGAACTGACGCCGGCCGACGTCGAAGAGATGTACCCGTCGAACATGCCGCGCACGTTCCGCCGCGGCGGCCACGGCCTCTTCTCGACGCTCGACGACTACACGAAGTTCGCGCGGATGTTGCTCAGCGGCAAGTCGGTCGACGGCAAGACGATCATCTCGCGCAAGATGCTCGAAATGATGCGCGCCAACCGCATTCCACCGTCGCAACTGCCGCTGAACATCGGACCGCAAGTGTTCGGCGGCTACGGCTGGGGACTCGGCGTGCGCGTGATGATGGACGTCGGCCGAGCGAATTCGCTGACCGGCGACGGCGAACTCGGCTGGGCCGGCGCCGCGAGCACGTACTTCTGGGTGGACCCGAAGGAAGAGATGACCGGCGTCATCATGACGCAATACCTCGGCGCGATGTTGCCGATGAACGACGACTTGCGCGTCGCCGCGTATCAGATGGTGGAATGAAGCATGAAAGCCACCGCCAAGTGTCTGTGCGGCAGGGTCACGTTCACCGCGCACGACGTCGAGCCCGGCATGCACGTCTGCCATTGCGCGATGTGCCGCCGACGGGCGGGCAGTCCGGCAGCCACCCACGCACGACCGAAGCCGAATTTCTGAAGTCGATCGGCCAGCAGTAACGGCGACCTACCGACCGAGACCGTTCGGTCGGCAGGTCATGCTCCAAATCTCGATCCGCTGACGACCACACTGGGCGGCGCTCGCTGGCCCGTTCGCGCGCGGAGCGCCACGTTCTCCGGCGCGGCCGGATCTCGTCCATGCCGCCCACGACCGGCCACTCCGATATATCTTGATTTCAGATATATCTAGATATATCGTGACTTCGTCCGAGCAGCAATCGACGCATGAAAAACCCGTTCAAGAAAGGCGGTCACGGCCGCCATCATCACGGCTCCGACGACGATCCGGGACACCACCATCACCACGGCCGTCACGGCCACCACGGCCGAGGACGGTTGTTCGACTACGGCGGACTACGCCTCGTGATGCTCACGATGATCGCCGAGCAACCGCGCCACGGTTACGAGTTCATCAAGCTGATCGAAGAACGATCGGGCGGCAGTTACAGCCCGAGTCCCGGCGTGATCTATCCCACGCTGGCGTGGCTCGACGACATGGGCTACGCGCGCATCGACGCCGAAGCCGGCGGCCGTAAGCGCTACAGCATCACGCCCGAAGGCGAAGCGTTTCTCACGGCGAACCGCTCGACGGCCGAGGAACTGGCGGCGCGACTCGGCGCTCCGCAACAGCGTGGCGGCGGTCGCGACGGGTCTTCGCCGATCGGCCGCGCGATGGAAAACCTCAAAGCCACAATTCGATCGCGCATGCGGCGCGGGCCGATCGAAAACGCCGACGCCGAGAAGATCGCCGCGGCGCTCGATACGGCCGCGAAATCGATCGAGCGCATCTAACGATGCCACTTGGGCGGCAGGCGCTACCACTTACGACTACATAGGAAACGAAAAACCATGAGCGTTCTACAAGCCATCTTCCGACCGATACGGGCGCCGTTGCGGCAATGGCGCCTCACGCTGCGACACGCGGAACAACTCACGCCGCGCATGCGCCGGCTGCAGTTCACGAGCCCGGATCTGCGCGAGATGCAGTGGTCGCCCGGCCAAGATCTCGTGCTGAATCTCCCGGACGCACCGCGCCGCCACTACACCATTCGCGCGCTGCGCGACGACGTGCTGACGATCGACTTCGTGATGCACGGCCACGGTGCTGCCGCCCAATGGGCGCAGCGTGCCCTGCCGGGCATCCAGATCGACGCGGCCGGTCCACGCGGCCGGACGCGGCTGTCAGAGACGGCCGACTGGCATCTCTTCATCGGCGACGAAACGTGCATCCCGGCGATCTTCGCGATGCTCGAAACCCTACCGGCCCGCAAACGCGCGTGGGCATTCATCGAGATCGAATCCGAC
>DASRZO010000491.1:0-4074 GCA_035686405.1 Pseudomonadales bacterium
CCGAAGGTCTGCAGTGCACCGATGTTGGCGGTCGGGTCGACGCGCGATTCGGGTTTCGCGGGCGGATTGTTCATGCACGCGGCGAGCGCGACGCACAGCGCGAACAACGATGCGAACTTCGAGCGAATGTTCATCACAGCCGGCCTCCTTGCGAGTGCGCCATGCTAGCACCGTGTCGGACGCGTTGAACTGTGGGAACCCGATGCTCGATGACGACCGCGGCGGCGAGCTTCGCGTATTGCTGCGGCATCACGCGTAAGGTCGTGCGTCAGGCCGGCGCCGCGACACCGTGATACATGTACGCGGCAAACCGCGGACCGTCCTGATAACCCTGTTCGCTCGACTCGAGCTCGAACCCGGCGGCGCGGAGCAGATCGAGCGGCCGCCGCGTCAGGTGACAGCCGCCGCCGATGATCTTCCACGCCGGTTCGAGGAAGTTCTGCACGCGCGCGACGCCGGCATCCGGCGAGCGGCCGTGCTCGACGAAGATCAGACGGCCGTCGGGTTTGACGACGCGGCGCATTTCGTCGAGCGCTTGTCGCGCATTCGGAATGGAGCACAGCGTCCACGTGCAGACGATCGTGTCGAAGCGCTGTGCGTCGCACGGAATGCGTTCGCCGGACACCGGGAGCAGATCGACGCGCTTACCGAGTTTGTCGGCACGTGCGCGCGCGATGTCGGTCAGATCGCCGGCCGGATCGAGTCCGGTCAGCGACGTCACCGCGGCGCCGTAGAATTTGAGATTCAAACCGGAGCCGATGCCGATCTCGAGGACGTCGCCCTTCGCGGCCGGCACGTAGCGTTGGCGTAGCGCCATCATCGGCGGCATTGCGCACGCGCTGTTGATCAGCTTCGGCAGGACGTAGCGGCTGTACCAACCCATGATTTGCTCCGTTCGAGGATTTTCCGCGCGCGAGTATGGCGCCAATCGTCCGGCGATTTCAGTGTGTCGGCACGGACGCGCCCCTCTACAATGTCCGCCGTTTACCTGGATGGCACTGTCGCGATGAGCGTCACGCAGACGCAGTGCATCGTCGTCGGCGCCGGCCCCGCCGGCGTGTTTACCTCGTTGTTGCTCGCGCGCCGCGGCGTCGACGTGACGCTGCTCGAGATGCACCGCGACTTCGACCGCGACTTCCGCGGCGACACCGTGCACGCCTCGACGCTCGCCGTGCTCGACCAGATCGGCCTTGCCGAACCGTTGCTCGCGCTGCCGCACGCGAAGATGCGCAGTATCACGCTGAACACGCCGTCCGGTGCGATCCAGATGGTGGATTTCAGCCGTCTGAAGACGCGCTTTCCGTACGTGATGATCCTACCGCAGCACGTTTTTCTCGATTTCCTAACGACGCAGGCGCGCGCGCATCACACGTTCCACTTGCGCCTCGGCGCGCAGGTGGTCGACGTGTTGAAACACCGCGAGCGCATCGTCGGCGTGCGCTTCATCGAGGACGGCGTCGAACGCGAACTGCGCGCGCCGCTCACGGTCGCCTGCGACGGACGCTTCTCGCGGATGCGCAAGATCATGCGGCTCGACTCGATCGCACAGTCGCCGCCGATGGACGTCGCATGGCTGCGCCTGCCGCGGCGCGACGAAGACGGCCACGACACCGGCGTCTTCTACATCGGCGGCGGGCGGATGCTGGTGATGTTCAACCGGCCCGACACGTGGCAGATCGGCTATGCGCTGCCGAAGGGCAATTTCGCACAGGTAAAAGCGCTTGGGCTGGAGGAATTTCGCAAGTCGATCGGCCAGCTTGCACCGTGGATCTCCGACCGCACCGATGCGATTCGCGATTGGCACGACGTGCACTTGTTGTCGGTGAAGTCGGATCGACTCGCGCGTTGGTACTACCCCGGCGTGATGTTCATCGGCGATGCGGCGCACGTGATGTCGCCGGTGTTCGGCGTCGGCATCAACTACGCGATCGCCGATGCGGTGGAGCTCGTCAATGTCGCCACCGACGCGCTGCTGCGCGGACACGTCTCGCAGAGCGTGTTGGCGCAGGTGCAGCGGCGGCGCGAGCGGCCGACGCGGATCATCCAGCGCTTGCAAGGCGTGGCGCAGGAACGCATCGTCAGCCGAGCGCTCGCCGGTCGCGAATTCAATTTGCCGTGGCCGATCCGGGCGCTGCGGCACGTGCCGCGGTTGCGCGACGTGCCGGCGCGGATCATCGCGACGGGTCTGACGCCGCTGAAGCTCGCGAAGGTGTGAACGCGCGGCGCAGGCGCGTCAGCCATCGACCCTCGCGGCGGACAGCCGATCGCCATCGCGGCATAGGGAGGGGGCTGAAATGAGAGTGCGACATCGGTGGCCGAAACCGCCCGGTTGGAAGCCCGCGCCGGAGGAACCGAAGCTGCCGCCGCGCGCGCGTCTGAGTTACGGCACCGTGCGCGGCACGTTGAACGGCAACGTGTACAAATTCCTGGGCATTCCGTATGCGGCGGCGCCGGTCGGCGATTTGCGCTGGCAGCCGCCGCAACCGCCGACGCCGTGGACCGGCGAGCGCGAATGCTTCGAGTTCGGCAAGTCCGCGATGCAGAACTCGAGCGGCGCACTCGGCGACATGATCGGCATCGCGGCAGGCCCGATCGACGAAGACTGCCTGACGCTGAACGTGTGGACGCGCGGGCTGACCGACGACGAGCGCCCGGTGTTCGTGTGGATTCACGGCGGCGGCAATGTCGTCGGCTCGTCGGCGCAACCGCGCTTCGACGGTTCGTACTGGGTCGAACGCGGCGACATCGTCTGCGTGACGATCAACTATCGGCTCGGCGCGTTCGGTTTCCTGCATTCGCCCGAACTCGGCGCGAGCGGCAACGAAGCCTTGTTCGATCAGATCGCCGCACTGAAATGGGTGCGCAAAGAGATCCGCAAGTTCGGCGGCAACCCGAAGCACATCACGGTAGCGGGGCAGAGCGCCGGCGGCTTCGACATCGCGCAGTTGATGGGGATGGACGCGGCGGCCGGCTGCTTCGATCAGATCTTGCTGATGAGCGGCTCGCTGTCGCCGCAGATTCCGCGCTTCGAGGCCCACGAAACGGCCGCGCGCTTCGCCGAGCACTTCGGCGGCTGGGACGCGCTGCGCGCGACGCCGGCCAGGCAGATCCTCGAATATCAACAGCGCCTGATGTCGGGGACAGAGGGCAGCCCGGTGCGCTTCGGGCCGGTGCTCGACGGCGTGACGATCAAGGCCGATCCGAGCGGCGCGATTGCCGCCGGCACGCACACGCGCGGCATGCCGATGTTGATCGGCACGACGCGCGACGAATTCGGGTTGTGGACCGGCATGGATCCGGCGCTGCAAGCGCTCGACCTCGCGGGCCTCGAGAAACTCGCGCAGCGTCTGTTCGGCGAACGCGCGCGCGAAGGCATCGAGGTGTATCGCGCCGCGCGCGCCGCGCGCAATCTGGAGTGCTCACCAGTCGGGTTATGGCGCGCGATGATGACCGACTCGATGTTCCGCATTCCGGCGATCCGCACGGCCGAGATGCACTCGAAACACACCGCTGCGACGTACGTGTACCAGTTCGAATACCAATCGCCGGCGCTCGACGGCAAGCTCGGTGCGTGTCACTCGCTCGACGTGCCGTTCATCTTCGGCACCACCGACCAGGTCGCGCAGTTCTGCGGCGACACCCACCTCGTGCGCTGTCTCGCCGAGTGCCTGCACGACAGCTTCGTCTCGTTCGTCGCCTGCGGCACGCCGCAGAACGTGATGTACGACTGGCCGGCGTGGGAGTCGCACCGCCGCATCACGATGCGCCACAACATGCGCTCCGTGCTCGAGAGCGCGCCGATGGATGCGGAGCGGAAGTTCTGGGTGTCGCTGCACGGTCGAGCCGCGTAGCTGCCTCGTGAGACGGCGGCGTGCGCCGCCGTGCGGTGGCCCGGTTACCATAGCCACCTTTCATTAGCCGGAGTCCCGCCTTGGCGCGTACCCAAACCGTCATTCGCGAGTCTGACCTGATCGACAGCGTCGCGGATGCGCTGCAATTCATCTCGTACTACCACCCGCTCGATTTCATCCACGCCGTGCACGAGGCGTATCTGCACGAAGAATCGCCGGCCGC
>DASRZO010000492.1:0-12894 GCA_035686405.1 Pseudomonadales bacterium
GGGTTCCAGTACCGGCATCCTGTTCGCGGGAACCTCTCGAGGCAGGGATGCCGAGAGGGAGCTTACATGGATGTACTTGCAGCGTGTCCCGCGAACAGGATGCCGGTACTGGAACCCCTCACCACCGTCACCGGCCCGACCTCCCGTGCTGAAGCCCAACCACCGTCACTGGCTCGACACGCTGGTGAAGGAACCATGAGAAGGAACCACACCACCGCCACCACGCCGACCGCCCGTAGCGGACCCCACACCGCCGTCATTCGCCCGACCACGCACCCGGTCACCCGCTAGCGCCGCATCCAGAAACCCTCGTCGACGCATACATCGCCGCATCAACCCAAAGGACTACAAGAAGTTGAACAGCGATAGTCCGCTGATCTTCGCGTAGCTCTGCTGCGCCGCCTGCAAGACGAACTGCTGCATGTTCAGCTGGCTGATCGTCGCGGCGTAGTCGATATCCGAGAGCTTCGACAGCATGTCTTTAGCCTGAGTCTCGACGTCCTGATGCAGGCTCGTCGTCGAATCCGCAGTGTTCATCCGCGCGCCGACTTCCGCACGCGCGCGCGAGATGCTGTCCATCGAGTTGTCGAGATTACCGAGCGTCTGATCGATCAGCGTTTTGAGGCTCGCTTGGTCCGCGTCGCTCGAACCGAGCGACGTGAGGCCCGCGGCCAACTGCTCGACCGTGCTGACCATGCTCTGCGTGTGTCCGGTCGTCAGCGTGAATTTGTCGCCCTGAACCGGATTGCCGGTCAGGTTGAACTGAATGCCTTGCGCCGTGACCGTGTCGCCGGAGTGGAATGCGACATTTTGGAGGTTGTCGACGACGCGACCGTCGCTCGCGCGCGTGACGGTGAACGTCGCGCTGCCGTCCGGGTTCGGGGCGCCGAATTGCACGACGAGGCCGTCCGGAAATAGCGCGTCGACCGCTTTCTGATCGACGATCTTGTCGATGCTGATCGCGCCTTGCCCCCCGACCGTATTGTTGGGAGACGCTGCGGCCGACACCGTGGTCGATACGCTCGGGACGTCTTGGAAGATACCGCGGCCGGAATCGTTGATCGCGAGCGAACTGCTCGCGGTGATTTGCACGCGGCGCTGGCTCTCGTCGCCCATGAACACGACTTGGCCGGCGCTGTTGCGCTGGAACGGTTGTGTTTGGCCGCGCGAACCCGAGAATAGATACTCGCCGCTCGCGCTACGCGAGTTCATCAGCGACATCAACTCGTCGGTGCGCGTGCTGATTTCGGTCGCGAGCGACGCGCGGTCTTGCTGGGTGAGCACGCCATCACCGGCCTGCACCGCGAGTTCGCGGATGCGCTGCAGCACGTCGGTCACTTGGCCGAGCGTCGAGTCTTCGAGGCCGAGTGCGTTCGTGGCTTGCTGCAGGTTGTTCTGATACTGATCGCGCAGCGCGATCTCCTGGTTTACCTGCACCACGCGCGATGCGGCGACCGGATCGTCCGCCGGCGTTTGGAACCGCTTTCCGCTCGACACCTGCGCCTGCGTCTTCGCGAGCTGCCGCGTCACCTCCGTCATGTTGTCGATGCCCTGCTGGTAAATCTGCGAGCTCGAGATGCGCATGATCAGTTTCCTATCAATTGGAACAGCGTATCGAACGTGTCGCGCGCCACCGCGATCACGCGTGCGGAGGCGTTGTATGCCTGCTGATAACGGATCAGGTCGGCCGCCTCTTCGTCGAGGTTGACGCCGGCGATCGAGTCGCGCTGTGCCTGCGACTGCTTCAGCAATCCATCGGCGGCGTCGCGGTCGATCGTCGCTTGGCTCGTCTGCGCACCGATCGATTCGACGATGTTCGCGTACGCATCGAACAGTGAACCGTCTTTGCCGAACATCTTCTGCGATTGCACGTCGGTCATCGCGAGCACGTTCGTGTTGTCCGAAACGCCGCCCGTGTTGAAGCCAACCGCGAACGTATCGCCCGCTTGCGGTCGACCGGTCAGCGTCAGTTGATAACCGAAGTCGTTGCGCACCGTCGGCGGATTCGCGGTGAACACACCGCCACCGACCGTCGTCGCATCCGTCGATAACCGGTAGCCCGCGTCGAGTTCGATCGCGACCGCGCCGCCGATCGTCGCGCCGCGCGTGAGATCCGTGCCGGTACTCGACGTATCGGTGATGCCGAGCGCGTTGGCGACCGGCGTGCCGGCGGGCGTGTTGGAAATCGCGATCGATCCCGATGCGCCGGCCGTGTTCGATGCGAACGAGATGTGACCGGCGCCGTCGAGGCCGACCGTCACGCGGCCGGGGCCGATCGGCGACGCGTCGACCGCACCCTGCAATGCGGCTTGCAACGCGGCGCCGCTGGCGTAGGTACCGGTCAGCGTGATCGTCTGCGGCGCGCTGCCGTCGACGCCGAGCTGGAACGCGTACGGACCGCCGGTCGAGAAATCGAAACCGAAGCTGCGGTCGGCGCTGCCGACGATCTGCGCGGTCGTCCCGGCTCCGGCGCCGTTCAACGTCGACGTGCCGCCGTTCGGGTCGGCCAACGTCACGCCGTCGGCGGAATCGCCGGCGACGTTCAGGTGCAAGTCGTCGCCGAGCGCTGACGTTAGATCGAGCCGCGCACCGTTCGATTTCGCGCTGATCCCGGCCGCCTGTAGATACGGGTTGGCGTTGATCGCGTCGGCGAGCGAATTCAACGAACCGACGTCGGCGCCGCTGAAGCGCTGCCCGTTGATCACCAACGACAACGGTACGCCGCTGCCGTTGTCCTGGATCCCGGTGATGGCGACGGTCGTCTGCGCCGACGCGACGACGCCGGTCATTTGCGACAACGCCGCGGCGATGGCCCGCGCGCTCGAATTCGCGCCGAACGAAAGTGTCTGCGTGCCCAGCGCGGCACCATTCGCGTCGGTTCGCGCGACGGTGATCTGATGCGCCGCGTAGCCGTTGGCGAGCGGCGCGATGCCGAGCGATGCCGTCGTGCTCGCGACCAACCGCTCGACGTTCGCGCCGTTGCTCGCGAGCCGGGTCGCACCCGCCGATCCCGGCAGCAACGTATTCGTCACACCGGGTACGTAGGTGAGATCGCGCAGCGGCGGCTGCAACGGCTTCGGCGCCGCCGGATCGCTGTTGTCGAGCACCTCGTAGGTCGATGCGCCGGTGAAACGGACCAACAGCGGCGGCGACAACGCGCCCTTCACCGCGAAGCTCGGATTCGTTGCGTCGTACACCGCGCCGGGTGTGATCGTGCCACTGCCCAGGTTCGCCGAACCGGACTGCACCGAGACCGGCGACGAGAATGCCAGGTCGGCCGGGCTCGTGATCGCCTGCCCGATATCGCGCGCGCCCGAGCGCGTCGGTTGGACGAGATAGCGATCGCCGCCGTGAAATTGCCCCGACAGCACCGTTAGCGTGAAACCGTCGGCGGAGACCTTCGCCGGTAACCCTTGCGCGACGCTGCCCTGCGCAACCACCTTGCTGTCGCTCAGCCGCACCAACGTGAACGAGCCGTTACCGACCGAATCGAAACGCAGCTCGTAGTCGCTCGTCGTCAGCTGCGACGGCGAATCGATGTTGACCGACATCTGCCCCGGCACGTATCCGGGCGCAACCTGCAGCGCATACGCGCGCTGAGTCGTCACCGCCGGGTCGTTGATGTCGTCGAACATGTTGCCGCCGAACTGGCCGTCGAGCGTGACCCCTTTGGCGTGCTGTTGGTTGATCGCATCGGACAAGCCGATCGCGATGCGACCGAGTTGATTCAACGCACCGTCGAGCACGCCGTTGCGGAAGGTCAGTAGCCCGCCGAGCTGTCCGCCCGAAATCGAGTCGGTGATGTCCTGCGGCGTCGCGGTCGCATTGGTCGAGATCGTGACTTGACCGGCGCTCGTCGTCTGCAGCACGCGCACCTGGCTGCCGAGAATCAGCGGCTGCCCCTTGCCGATGAAGACGCCGAGCTGGCCGTCGCTCTGCTGCACGACTCTCACGTCGACCAACTGCGACAACTGCCGCAGCAGTTCGTCGCGTTGGTCGAGCAGATCGTTCGGTTGCGCCGTGCTGGAACCGTTCGCGCTCGCGATGCGGTCGTTCAGCTGCCCGATGCCTTGCGCGAGCTGATTCACCTGCGCCGTCGTCGAATTCAGCTGTTGCTGCAGGCCGATCTGCTGCGAGTTGAGCCGCTCGTACATCGTATTGAAGCGGCTGACGAGCCCCTGCGCGTCGGAAATCACCAATTGGCGCGACGGTATGGAGCTCGGGTCGGTCGACGCCGCCTGCAACGCGCCGAAGAACGTCTGCAGCGCCGGCGCGAGGCCGGTCTGGTCGTCGCCGAGCAATGAATCCACTTGGCTGATCTGGTCGACGTACGTGTCGAGCCCCGACGACGTCGCGGTATCGAGCCGCACCTGGTTCGTCGCGTAATCGCTCGCGAGCCGCGCCACCGACGCGAGCATCGCGCCGCGGCCGACATACGCATTGCCCGTCAACTGCGGCGTGTGCGCTTGAATCTCGACCCGTTGGCGGCTGTAGCCGGGCGTCGATGCATTCGTGATGTTGTGACCGGTCGTCGCGAGCGCCGCTTGCTGCGCGTTGAGACCCGAGATGCCGATGTTGATCAGCGATGCGCCCATTTACTTCACCCCGAAGTTCGCGGCTCCCGCGCGCAGCGGACCGCTGGTCAATACGCGGACGATCTTCGCGGCATAGTTCGGGTCGGTCGCGTAACCGGCCTTTTGCAGTTCATCGGCGAACTTCGCCGGATCTTGAGCCGCGTCGAGTGCGCGCTGATAGCGCTGGTCGCCTTGAAGAAGCGCCGCGTAGTCACGCGCAGCATCCTCGACGGAACCGTACGAGCGGAAACGGTCGCGCTGCTGGATCGCTTGTCCGCCGCGCACTTCGACCGTCGATACGTCGACGGACGGCCCGTCCCAGTCGGACGACGCCTTGATATTGAACAAGTTGTGCGTGCTGTCGCCGCTCGGCGAATGAATCACGTGTGCACCCCAGCCGGTTTCGAGCGCGCCCTGCGCGAGCACCATCAACGGATTCAAACCCGTGCCGGCGAGCGCGCGCTGGAGCACCGGCAACACCTTTGCCACGAAGTCGTCCGGGTCGTCGAACGCGCTGTCCTTCGTGCCCATCGCGGTGACGGTCAGCGCATCGTCGTCGGTTCCGTCGGCCGACTGCCTGACGACCGCGTCGGGGGGCGCGGCGGCGATCCCGGGTGGCACCTGCGGTGCCGGCTCGGGTGGGATCGACGCCAATACGGTCGCCAACGCCTCGAGCGCCGCTTCGGGCGAATTCACCGAGACGAGATCTCCGCTCGCCGCGTCCGCGGCGCTCGTCGGATCGGCAATCGCCGCAGTCGCGTTCGGCGCGTCCGTCGTCTGCGCGCCGGGCGTCGACCCCGACGCGGCGCTCGCGCCGATCGACAATCCGCCGGACTTGGCCGCCGCACTGCCTTTGGTCGTGTCGCCGCCGAGCTGCTTGACGATGACGTCGGCGAGGCCGACGCCGCCGTGCTCGGCGATGTGGATCGCCCACTGGTGATCGAGCATTTCTTGCTGCATGCGCGTGGCGTCGCTCGACGTGTAGTCGCCTGCTTCGAACGACTCCGTGGCCTGCCGCATGCTGCTCATCACCATGTCGATGAACATCGATTCGAATTGCTGCGCAGCCGCGCGAATGCCGGCCGGACCCTGCGCCTTGATGAGGCCGAGCTTGGAGATGTCGCTATAAGCAAAGCCGGCGAGCGGTTTCGCTGCGCCGGCGATCGAGTTATCCACGTTGCTCCATCACTCAAATCACGACGAGTTCGGCCCGCAGCGCCCCCGCCTCCTTCAACGCTTCGAGAATCGCCATCAGGTCGCCCGGCGCCGCACCCACTTCGTTGACCGACGTGACGATGTCCTGCAACGACACGCCGGGCGCGAAATAGAACATGTGGTTCTGCTGTTGATCGATCGAGATCTGCGAGTTCGGTACGACCGCGGTGCGGCCGTTCGAAAACGCATTCGGCTGACTGACCGTCGGATTCTCCGAGATCGTCACGGACAAGCTGCCGTGCGTGACCGCGGCCGGCATCACTTCGACCCCTTGGCCGATCACGATCGTGCCCGTGCGCGAGTTGATGATGACGCGCGCCGGCGCGGCATCCTGTTGCACTTCCAGGTTCTCGAGCACGGACAGGAATCCGACGCGCTGCGCTTGATCCTGCGGCGCGTGCACGACGATCGACGTCGCATCCATCGGTGCCGCGACGTCCGGACCGAAGGTGCGGTTGATCGTATCCGCGACGCGACGCGCCGTCGTGAAGTCGCCGCGGTTCAAATTGAAGACGAGCGTGTCGCGCGAGCCGAAGTCGCTCGGCGCCGCGTGTTCGACCGATGCGCCGTTCGGAATACGGCCGACGCTCGGCACGTTGACGGTGACCTTCGACCCGTCCGCGCCCTCGGCACCGAATCCGCCGACGACGAGATCGCCTTGCGCGAGCGCGTAGACCTCGCCGTTCACGGCTTTCAACGGCGTCAACAGCAGCGTGCCGCCGCGCAAGCTCTTCGCGTTGCCGACCGACGATACGGTGACGTCGATCTGTTGCCCCGGCTTCGCGAATGCCGGGAGTGCCGCGTGTACCGAGACGGCCGCGACGTTCTCGAGTTTCGGGTCTTTGCCGGGCGGCGGCTGAATGCCGAATTGCCGCAGCAGGTTGTTGAACGTCTGCAGCGTGAATTGCGTTTGGCTCGTCTTGTCGCCGGTACCGCTCAAACCGACCACCAAGCCGTAGCCGACGAGTTGGTTCGTTCTCACGCCGTCGACGGTCGCGACATCTTTCAGCCGTTGCGCGTTGGCGTTCGCGCCGACGGCGAGCATCAATCCGATACCGACCAGCTTGCGCAGCACGATCAGAACGGCATGAACGGGCTGAGGAAGAACCGCGTCAACCAACCCGCGCTGTTCGCGTCCGCCAATTCGCCGGTACCGCTGTATGCGAGCCGCGCATCGGCCAGCTTCAGCGACGAGACCATGTTCGAACCGTCGATGTCTTCGCGACGAACGAGCCCGCTGACGCGAACATATTCCTCGCCTCGATTCAATTGCAGCCATTTCTCGCCCTGCACCTGTAGCAAACCGTTGGGATAAACCGCGGTCACGACCGCGCTGATCGTGCCCGTGAGACTGTTGCTCTGATCGCTATCTGCCGCGCCGTTGAACTTGTTCGAGTTCTCGATGCTGTTCAGCAGCCCCTTCGGATTCGATCCGGAGATCACCGAACCGAGCACCGTCGGTTCCGGCAATTCGCTCGAGCTGCCTTTGTTGATGTTCGTCGCCGCGGATTTCGACGACTTCGTCACTTCCTGCAGCACGATCGTCACGATGTCGCCGGCGTGCATCGCGCGGTGATCGTCGTACAGATCCATTCCGTAGCCCGTTTGATAGAGCCCGCCCGACGTCGGCACCGGCGGCGGCGGCATCAACGGATACGCCGGTTCGTACGACGGCTCGCTGCGGTGCGGCGTCATCGGAATGCAACCGCCGATCGCCACCGCGCACAGCACGAACGCGAATGCGCGCATCACTGCGCGGCGCCATCGCGTCGCAAGGCGACCCGCTTTCGTTTCCATCACGCTAATCATCGGCGCACGCACCTCAAATGTTCTGCGTGAGGTTCTGCAGCATCTGGTCGGACGTCGTGACGACGCGCGAATTCATCTCGTACGCGCGCTGCACTTCGACCATGTTGACCATCTCCTCGACGACACTGACGTTCGACGTCTCGAGACTGCCCTGCATGATCGTGCCCATGCCGTTCGTGCCCGCGGTGCCGGTCTGCGGCGAGCCGCTCGCCGGCGTTTCGGAGAACAGGTTGCCGCCGTCTGCTTGCAAGCCGGCCGGATTCACGAAATTCGCGAGCTCGATCGTGCCGACCTGCGTCGCGGTCGGGCTGTTCTTCGTCATGACGGTTACGGTGCCGTCGGTGCCGATCGTGATCGTGTCGGCGTCCGGCGGAATGGTGATCGCCGGCTGCAACGGATGGCCTTGGGAATTGACGATCTGGCCGTCTTGGTCCATGCGCAGCTGGCCGTCGCGCGTGTACTTGATGGTGCCGTCCGGCATCGTGATCTGCAGGAAGCCGCGGCCGTCGATCGCGACATCGAGCGGTGCGTTGGTGTTCTGCAAATCGCCGGCGCTCCACATCTTCTGCGTGCCGGCGATGCGCACGCCGGTGCCGAGCTGCAGGCCCGACGGCAACGTCGTGTCTTGCGACGACTGGCCGCCCGGCTGTTGTTGGATCTGGTACAGCAGATCCTCGAATACGGCGCGGTCGCGCTTGAACCCGATCGTGCTCACGTTGGCGAGGTTGTTCGAGATCGTATGCAGCGCAGTGTCCTGTGCCGCGAGACCGGTTTTGCTGACCCACAATGCCGACATCATCGTTCGTTACTCCTCGATCGCGATCGCCGCGTTCGCCGCGCCGATCTAGTTCACTTGCAGCAGCTGATTCGCCGCTTCGTCGTTTTGTTCGGCGGATTTCATCAGCCGCACTTCGAGATCGAACTGGCGCGCGAGCGCGAGAATCGACGTCATTTCGTTCACCGCATTGACGTTGCTGCCTTCGACGGCACCCGACTGCAGCGACACGTCGGGGCTCGACGGCAATTTCGTACCGCTCGCCGAGTGCATCAGGCCGTCGTCGCCTTTCACCAGTGCGCCCTTGTCGGGCTTCACGAGTTTCAACCGGTCGAGCTGCACCAACGCTTCCGGACCTTGGCCTTCCGGCTGGATCGTGATCGTGCCGTCGGAGCCGATGAACAGGTTGTCGTGCGGCGGCACGACGATCGGGCCGCCGTCGCCGAGCACCGCACGGCCCGCCCCGTCGCGCAGCGTGCCGACCGAATCGAGCGTGAAATCGCCGCTGCGCGAATAGGCTTCCTTGCCGTCGGAACCTTGCACCGCGAAGAAGCCTTCGCCGGTGATCGCGGTGTCGAGATCGCGGCCGGTCTGCACCAGCGGCCCCTGCGAGAAGTCGTTACCCGGGCTCTCCGTCAACGCGTAGACACGACCTTTGTAGCCGTCGCCGTAGACCTGCACCGAACGTGCTTGCTCGAAATCCGCGCGAAAGCCGGTGGTGCCGACGTTCGCCAGGTTGTTCGAATGCAGCGCCTGCGCGCGGTCGATGTGCGCCGCGCCGGTCATCGCTACATAGATCAACTTATCCACGCTTCGACTCGCTCAGCCGTTCGCCTTATCCGGCCCGTTAGATGTTGATGATCGTCTTCGTGATCTCGTCCTCCGTCGAAATCGTGCGCGCGTTCGCCTGGAAGTTGCGCTGCGCGACGATCAGCTGCACCAGCTGGTCCGACAGTTCCACGTTCGAGTCTTCGAGCGCGCCCGACGTGATCGCACCGAGCGAACCGGAACTCGGCGCGCCGACGACCGGCGCCCCCGAGTCGCTGGTTTCGACCCAGTTGCTGTCGCCGATCGGGTGCAACCCTTGCACGTTCGCGAAATGCGCGAGTGCGATTTGGCCGAGCGTCTGGTTCTGACCGTTCGTGAAGCGCGCCGCGATCACGCCTTGGCTGTCGATGTTCAATCCCGAGATTTGACCGGTCGTGTAGCCGTCCTGGTCGATCTGACTGACCGCGAAGTCGCTGCCGTACTGTGTCGACTTGCCGAGACGGATCTCGAAGTTCGAACTCGCCGGCGGCTGCGGAATCGGCAGCGAACCGCCGCCGAGCACGTTCTGCGGCCCAACGGCGCCGTTGGGTTGCCCTTTCGGGTCGAGCGGCACCCAGTTCGAGATCAACATTTGGTCCGTACCCGACGGATCGATCGTGCCGTCGGGATTGAACTGCACGTCGAAGCGCGACCGCGTCGGATCGCTGTTCGCCGGCGGCGGCAGGTTCGGGTTCGGATCGCCGACGTCCTTGCCGTCGATCTGCACGTACATGCTCCAGCGGTTCGGCTCTTCGCCGGCTACGCCCGGCGTGTATCGTTCCTTGACGAAGTACATCGACATCACGTGTGCGTTGCCGAGGCTGTCGTAGATCGTCATCGACGTCGCGGCGTTATACGAATCTTGGTTCGTCGGATCGAAAGTGTTCAGTTGGAACGGCGTGAACGACGACGGATCGAGGCTACCGAAGATGTTGCTGGTTGCCGGCGCCGCGTTCGCGAGCGTGTAGCCTTCCTGCAACGAGAAGTCGACGGAGCCGCCGATCGCCGCGGCGGGCGTACCGACCGTCGACAACGTGACCGGCGTACCTTGCGTACCGCGCACCTGAACGGAGTCGGCAGCGGTGCCGCCGACGACGTCGAACGTGAGGTCGTTGCCGACCTTATCGGTGATCACGAGATCGCCGCTCGGATTCACCGCCGCGCTGACGGTGCCGAGGCCCGGCGCCGCGTTGATCGAATTCGCGAGCGCATTCGCGGTCGCGCCCGACACGGTGACGCCGTTGAGGCGGATCGCGAGCGTACCGCTCGCGTTGACGAGGCCGCCCGCCGGAATCGTTGCGGTGGTGCTCGCCGACGCCGACACGCCCGACACATTCGTGCTCGAGAACGCCGCGGCGATCTCCGCCGCACTTGCGTTGGCCGGCGTCGTCACGGTTTGCGACGAACCGTCCGGATGCAGCACCTGCACGCTCTGCGCGGCGTAGCCGTTCGTGACGCCGGGAGCGCCGGGGACCGTCACGCCGGTCGCGAGGTTCAACGTCGCGGCGACGTCCGCGGGGGTGACGCCGATATTGCTCGCGTTGATGTTGCTGATCGTGATCGTCGACGGCTCACCCGACACGGTCGAGTAGAACTGCAGCCGGCCCGGGTTGTTGGGATCTTCGCGCACGTCGACGCCGACACCGCTCGGCAGCAAGTCGTCGCGGATGTCGTTGATGAGATCGTTGACGTTGGTGATGTTCGAGTCGAGGTGAACGGTGACCGTGCCGTTGTTCTGCGCCGCGCCGGAGAGCGTCACGTCGAAGCTCGCCGCCGTGATGTTGCCGGTACCGCCGGTCGCACCGTTCGTCCCGAACGGATCGGCGTTCGTGTTGGTCGAACCCGGCAGGCCGCCTTGGCCGACCGAGATGCCGCCGAGCGCAGCTACCAAGTTCGCGCGCGTCACGCCCGCGCCGTAGACCGCGTTGTCCGCAGGGTCGACGCTGATCGAGGAATTCTCGCCGCTGCTCGTCGAGTAGAACTGCAGCCGGCCCGGGTTGTTGGGATCTTCGCGCACGTCGACGCCGATGCCGCTGGCCGTCAAATCGTTGCGGATGTCGTTGATCATGTCCTGTAGGTTCGTGACGTTCGTGTTCAGCGTCACGTTGACCGTCTGGTTCTGCGACGGCGTGCTCGATCCGGTCATCGACACCTGGAACGTCACGTGGTTGTTCGGCTGCGAGAAGTCGAACGGCGTGATCGCGTTGGCGGCGCTGATCGTCGACGGCGCATTGATGCCGTAGTTGAACGGCGTCGGCGGACCGCCGCTGTCGAGCTCGGAGGACGTCGCCGCCGGCAGGCCGCCGTTGGCGAGCCCGATGGCACTGCCGAGACTCGAAATCTTCGTGCCGATCTGACTCAGCACGCCTTGGCGCGCGTCGAGGTTCATCGTGCCTTGCACGAGCGTCGTCTGCCGCGGTGCGAGGTTCGTCGTCTGCAATTTCAGATCGCTGACGACGCCGGACAGCGCGCCGGTCGAATTCGCGGCGAAACCCTGCACGCGATCGCCGGTCGACGTGACGAGGTAGCCTTGGTTGTCCACGCCGAAACTGCCGGCGCGGGTGTACGCACGCGCGCCGTTCTGTGCGGTCACGAAGAAGCCGTTGCCGTCGATTGCGAGGTCGAGTGCGTTATTGGTGAACGAGATCGTGCCCTGGTCGAACTGCTGTGCGACCGACGCCAGCTTCACGCCGCTGCCGATCGTCTTCGAGCCGCTGCCGAGCAACGACGACGCGTAGACGTCGGCGAATTCGGCGCGCGATGCCTTGAAGCCGACCGTGCTCGCGTTCGCGATGTTGTTGCCGGTGACCGACAGGTCGCTCGACGCCGCGCTGAGTCCGCTGAGAGCCGTGTTGAATGTCATGTAACGCTTCCTCGCCTAAATTCGATGACTACTGGATTTCCTTGACCGAATCGACGGGGACGGACGTGCCGCCCGCGAGATTCAGCTGCATGCCGTCGGAACCGATCGACACGCTGACGACGTATTCGGGCAGATCGACCGAGAACGCTTGCGCGCCGCTGCCGCCGCCGGAGAGCGCCTTCACCTTGTAGACGCCGGTCGGCTGCGCCACACCGGCGCTGTTGGTGCCGTCCCAGTCGAAGCGGACGGTGCCGGTCTTCTGCGCGCCCATGTCGATCGTCTTCACGATCGCGCCGCTCTGATCGGTGATCTGGATGTTCAGGTCGCTGACATCCGACGTGAGATCGACGTTGCCGCTCAAGCCGGAACCGGCCTGGACGATCGTCTGATCGGTCGGCACCAGGACCGATCTGCCGACCAGAGCCGAAGCCTCCGACGCCACCGATGACTTCATCGAGGCGGCCATCGTCGACATCGAGTCGTTCAAGTTGGTGATGCCTTCGAGCGTCGAGAACTGCGCGAGCTGCGCCAGGAATTGCGTGTTGTCGGCCGGGTTCAGCGGGTCCTGCGCCTTCAACTGCGCGATCATCAGCTGCATGAACTGGTCTTTCCCGAGCGTCTGGCCGCCGGTGACGCCGTTCGGGCTCGCCGTCGTCGTCGGCGTCGCCGACGGGTTGAGGTCGGCGAGCGTGCGGATGTTGGTGCCTGCGATCGTCATGGATTGTCCTCGAGACTCGTTCGCCCTATTGGCCGAGATTCAATACGCGCTCCGCGAGATTGCGCGCGGAGTTCATTACTTCGACGTTCATTTGAAACGCGCGCGTCGCCGAGATCATGTCGGCCATCTCCTG
>DASRZO010000493.1:0-3901 GCA_035686405.1 Pseudomonadales bacterium
GACGTGCAGCGCGGTGGTGCCGGTCGCGCCTTCGAGCGCGCGATCGATCGCGGCGACGGCGTATTCGCGCGCGGCTTCCGGCCGCGCTTGCACGTACGGTTCGTCGAGTTGGACGACGTCCGCGCCGGCGGCGAATAGGTCCTTGAGTTCTTCGTTCACCGCCGCGGCATATGCGAGCGCGAGCTCGGCGGGCTCGCGGTAGTAGTCGTTCTGCGCCTGCTGCGTCATCGTGAACGGCCCCGGCAGCGTCACCTTGATGGGTTTGTCGGTGTGCGCTCTGAGGAATGCGACGAACGGCGCTTCGATCGACCTGAGGCGGCGCACCGGGCCGACGATCCGCGGCACCGGAACGGGTTTGCCGGTGCGGTCGATCGCTTCACCGGGGTGGTCGAGATCGACGCCGTCGAGCGCGTTGGCGAACAGATTCGAGTAGCTCTCTCTACGCATCTCGCCGTCCGTCACGACGTCGACCCCGGCGCGGTGTTGATCGAAGAGGGCGAGCAGCGTCGCGTCGCGTTGCGCTTCGTCGAGATGCTCGGCCGGAACGCGCCACAGTTCGCGCGCCCGCACGCGCGGCGGCAAGCGCGCTTCGAGCCGCGCCCGGTCGATCAACCAATCGGGTTGCGCATAACTGCCGACCAGCATCGTCGGCAGCAGCAGCAGCGGGTTTGCCTTGCTCGTCGCCATTGGGTTCATCGCGATCAACTCGTGGCGGTCTGGTTCGGTGGGATCCGTTTCGAATCGATCACGGCGCGTTCTCGACGTGGGCGTTGAGGTTGTCGCGCATTTGCCGCGCGACGCGTAGGAACGTTGCCAGATCCCGCGCAGCGACGCCGCGGGTCGCGATCGCGTTGACGTGCGCGGCGTAGTGCAACAGCTTCGGCTTCATGCGCCTCGCCTTGGCCGTCAGGAAGACGTTGCTGCGCCGCTTGTCGTTGGCATCGCGGCGTTTGCGTACGAGACCGGCGCGACTCATCGCATTCAACATCAGCACGGTCGTCGATTCGGTCAGGTTCGCTTCGTCCGCGAGTTCGCGCTGCGACATGCCTTCGCGGCCCCATAGCACGCGCAGCAGGTACCAGAAGCCGTTCGACAGGTCGTGTTTGCCGATCTGCCGCTGCAGCACACGATCGAACGCGCGGTGCGTCGCGCGCGTCTGATAGCCGTAGCTCTTCAGCGGATCGGCGTCGAAGCCCTTGGTCGAGCGCGGCGTCGCCATGTCAGTCCGGTCGGCGCATTTCGTACAGTGACGCGACGTTCGTGTAGTCGTTGTAGCCGAGCCGCGCGACTTGCTGCAGCCGCAACGTGTCGACGCGGCCGTTCACGATCAGCGCATCGTCGATGTAGATGCCGACGACCTCGCCGATCACGATGTGGCTGCTGCGGCCGTCGCGAGCGCGCGGCAAATCCACGATCTCGAACACCCGACATTCGAGCGCGGCGTGCGCCTCCGCCACGCGCGGCGGCCGCACGTTCGTCGACGCCGCGGCCGTGAGGCCCGCCGCAGCCATCTCGTTCTCGCCGTAGGGCAATTCGCGCGACGTTTCGTTCATCGCGCGGGCGAGCGGGGCTGACACGATGCTCGCGGTGAACTCGGGCACCTCGCGCACGTTGCGCAGCGTATCCTTCGCGGCGCCGCTCGGGCGCGCGTTCGGACCGAACGCGACGATCGGCGGGTCGGACGAGAACGCATTGAAGTACGAGAACGGCGCCAGATTGACGCGGCCGGACGGGTCGAGCGATGTGATCCAGCCGATCGGCCGCGGCCCGACGAGCGCGTTGAGGGGATTCCATTTCAGCGGCGCGGGCTTCGCGTCGACGCGCGGATCGTAGTGCATCGATGGGCCTAAGCGAGCGTCGTCGCGATCACGTGCGGTTGGTCTCGAAGCCGGCGTCGCTGCCGAGGATGCGGCCCGGTTCGTCGAGGCTCTCCTGCCACAGCAGCGATTCCATGTAGATGTGCAACGGCTGATCCTGGATCGTCAGCTCGTACACCGGCGATTCGTCGTACGAGGCGTGGTTGTGCACCGCCCAACCCGGCGCCGACACCATCAGATCGCCGGCCGACCATTCGTAGCGTTTGCCTTCGACGCGGCTGTAGCCCGAACCGTGGAAGTAGTAGTTGATCGCCGACGATACGTGCCGATGCGGCCGATCGACGATGCTCGGCGGCCGGATCGTCATCGTCGCGAAGAAGTTCGGCGTCGTACCGTTGAAGCGATCGGTCTTCGCGTTGTACAGCAGATACAAGCGCCGGCCGACGTACTGCGCGCCGAGCGCTTCGAGCTTGTCGAGATTCTGCTTCACGGTCTGCCACGGCCAATGCAGCACCGGCGACGGCACGTTCGGCGGATTGATCAACGTCTCGTACGGCATCAACGCCGCGCCGTCGTCGCCGATCTGGAACGTCGGGATCCGCACCGAAGAGGTCGGACGTGTGTCGTGTCGTTTCGCTTGTTTGGCCGGCTGCGGGTCTTCCTCGACCTGCGGGGCTTCCTCGACCTGCGGGTCTTCCTCGATGAGGTGCACGCGCATCATTTCGAGCAGCGCCGCGTTCGAGTACGTGAGGCGCACGTGCAGGTCGTTCGAATCGTTGACGTGCCGATACGTCGCGTACGACGGGTGGTTCCATACGTCGTATTGGGCGTACGCGATGCGACGATCGCCGACGATCGCGGCGCCCGCACCGCGAATGCAGAAGTTCACCTGCGTCGAGTTGTGCCGCACCGGCACCGTTTCTTCGCCGGGCTTCAATACTTCGAGCGCGACTTGCACGCCCGGCGTGAGACCGCGTCCGGGCGTCGGCGCGTTCGGATGGACGAACAGTGTGCGCCGCCGCCCGTTGGAGGGTCGCGGCGCGTCGGCGAGACGTTCGATTTCCCGGTCGATCATCGCGCGCGTGATCGTCACCGGCGGCCAGTCGCGCGCGGGCTTCAAACGTTCCGGATTGCACTGCGGCGCGGCGAGGTCGTCGACGATGAGCGGGTCGACCTGTTCGCTGCGCGTAACGGGCGCGGATCGAGTGCCGTGTTCCACAACGTGCGTCACGCCCGTGAGACCTCGGATTGAAAACCTTTGATATAAAAGTATTATGCCGCGGATTCGCGGTCAATCGCGCGCGTGGCCGGAAAGTCCGGACGTGTGCGTACGGACGAGCGCATCCCGACCGTAGGCACGAGTGAGAGGCTCGATGAGCAGAGCAGAGAACGGTACTCGGCTGACGTGGCCCGGCGAAGGCAGCACCCGGATTCCGTACCAGATCTATTCCGATCCGGCGATCTTCGCGATGGAGATGGAGCGCATCTTCCGCGGCCGCAGTTGGGCCTACGCCGGGCTCGAGATCGAGATTCCGAACGCCGGCGATTTCAAAGTGACGCGCATCGGCGACACGTCCGTCGTGATCACGCGCGACGAAAACGGCGATCTGCGCGGATTCGTCAACCGTTGCGCACACCGGGGCGTGAAGTTGTGCCGGCACGAGTTCGGCAACACGCGCTTCTTCGTCTGCCCCTATCACCAGTGGTCGTACGACGCGACCGGCGCCCTGCGTGGCGTGCCGTTCATCAACGGCGTGCAGCAGCTCGGCGGCATGCCGGACGATTTCGACCGCACCGACTACGCGCTGCCGCGGCTTTCGATCCTCACGCGCAACGGCGTGATCTTCGCGTCGTTCGAGCGCGACATGCCGTCGCTGCCGTCGTACCTCGGCGAGATCAACACGCAATACTTCGACCGCGTGTTCGACGGTCGCAAGCTGCAACTGCTCGGCTATTCGCGCCAGCTGATTCCGGGCAACTGGAAGCTGATGTTCGAGAACATCAAGGATCCGTACCACGCGTCGTTGCTGCACGTATTCCTCGTGACGTTCGGGCTTTTTCGCGCCGACCAGAAGTCGCAGGTG
>DASRZO010000494.1:0-2851 GCA_035686405.1 Pseudomonadales bacterium
GAAACATGGCGCGATTCCATCGACGCTCGGTTCGAAGTTCGCGTGATGAACTCGGCCGGTACCTATGACAGAGCGATGTCGGAAGATCAAGCGTGCGAGTGTCGCTCAGCCGTCGGCTCGCTTTCGACGCCGGATCGTCCACCACCGTCCGACGCGCGCGCAGTAGTCGGTGTACGCGGTGCCGAACACGCGCGTCAGATGCGGTTCTTCGTAGCCGAGCACGAAGAGCGTGAACGCGAGCCCCACGGCGCCACCGTACAGCGCGATCGACCATTCGCCGAACAGCAACGCCCAGCCCGCAATCACCGTCAACACGCCGACATACATCGGATTGCGGCTCACTCGGTAGAGACCGCGCACCACGAGTTCTTTCGGCGGATCGATCGGCGCCGGCGTACCGCGTCCGCTCACTGCGAAATCCCACAAACACCAGAAGTAGATCGAAGCACCGACGCAGAGCAGCACGCTCGCCGGGACACAGCGCCGCGACCACTCGATGTCACCGTGCCGAAACGCGCTCAGCGGAACGAACACGGCGACCGTACCCGGCACGAGAATCGTGAAGAGCGCGTTTTTGAGCAGTAGCCACATGCGCGAGTCAGCCCTCGAAACGTACGCCGCCCGACCCGCGCAGCCGCGCCGCGAGCGTCGGCATATCCAACTCGCCGACCATCCACGCTTCGGATACGCCGTCGACTACGTGTCGCAGCCACACGTCGCGCCATTGCGGCACCGTCGGCGGACAGCGTTGCATCCAACGCTCGTCGACCAACGTGTCGCCGAAGTCCCAGAGGACGCATTTGAGCGGGGCGGTCAAGGCGACAACCGATAACGGAAGTGCGCGTCGCCGCCGGCGCGGTGCGTTTCGTTGAAGCCGTGGCGTTCGTAGAACGCGACGGCCGAGTCCCATGTCTGGGTCGTTTCGAGCACGATCTCGCGATAGCCGAGCGCGCGAGCGTGTTGGATCAGCGCCGTGAGCACACGGCTGCCGATGCCGCGCCGCTCGCGATCGCCCGCGACCGACATGCGGACGATGCGCGCAACACCGAGCGCCTCGTCGGTCAGGATGCCGCAGCCGACGATCACGCCGTCACCCGTCTTCGCAACGACGATCGGCCGAGCACCGTACGTCGCTGCGAACTCGATCAGATCGCGGTTGCGCGCCGGGTCGAAGGTGCCCCACCGCCGCGCCAGGCCGGCTTCGATCAATGCACGCACCTCCTCGAATTCGTTGGG
Source organism: Pseudomonadales bacterium (assembly GCA_035686405.1). GTDB lineage: Bacteria > Pseudomonadota > Gammaproteobacteria > Pseudomonadales > Azotimanducaceae > DATJGR01. The sequence goes on from DASRZO010000494.1 coordinate 1,237, forward strand.
AGCGGCGAAGCCGAGCGCGATGTCTTGCGCAGTACCGCTCGCGATCGCGAGCGGTACTGCATCGGATGCAGTTAGCGCAGGTCGAGCAACATCAGATGACATAGTCCGAACCCGTTCGGGTCGTATTGCCGGTCGATGCGGAACCCGGCCTTCTCGAACGCGCGATGCGCGCGGACGTTTCGCACGTTCGTCGTGAGGCCGATCATCGGCACGTCGCCGTCGTCGCGCAGCCGATCGATCAAAAGACGCAACGCCGTCGGGCCCACCTCGTGACCGACCGACGCGGCATCGCCAAGCAGAATGTCGGCATCGACCGAGTTCGTCGGAATGTCGTCGAAGCCGAGTGCATCGAGCACCTCGCGCGGCACGCGTTGCCAGCGCATCCATCCAACTGCACGCTCACCTGCGCAGATCGCCGCCTGCGCACCACCCGGCGGCGGCTGCGTCGCCCACTCGAGATTCGCGGCGCGTTCCGGAAACCACGGCGCGACGTGCGGTTGCGTGAACCAGCGCGCGAGTTGCGGCAACAGCGTCGCGTCGAACGGTCGCAAACTGACGGACGGATTCATTCGAGCCGACATCGGAATGTTCGCAATCGATCGGCGACGCTAGTCCGCGCAGCGCGCAAGTGTCAACGCAACGACCGCTGGCGCGGCGTCTGGTGAGTCGGCGCGCGGCATGTAAAGGTTGGCACATGCGTGCATCACACTTGTTCCTCATCGGAGTTCTCTTCATGAGCACCGCCCGCGCCGCCGACGCGCCACCCGGTCCCGACGCTGCGATGCTCGATCTCGCGAACCGGGTCGCGCGCTTCATCGCGTCGCTCGACGACACCGACATCGCCGGCGTCTTCGCGGAGCGCGACGTCACGATCATCGAGAACTTCGCGCCGTATCGTTTCGACGGCCCCGCTGCGGTCGCGAATTGGGCGGCCGGGATGCGCGCGCACCGTGTCGACACGGCGAATCTCGTCCACGCCTTCGGGGCGCCGCAGGATTTCTCGCGCACCGGCGACCGGGTGTTCTTCGCGCTGCCGACGACGTGGAAAGGCACCTATCGCGGCACGCCGTTCACCGAAACCGGCGGATGGGCATTCGTGTTGGTCGAGCACGCGGACGCAAACGGCAATCACGGTTGGCGCGTACAGAGCTACGGCTGGGCGGTCACTGCGATCACGACGCCCTAGCGTCCAACGATCGCGACTCGCCGAAGGCATCACCTTCGTGCGGCATTCGGTGCGGTCGCACGCATCGGCCGCCGCCGCGCAGTCAGACGCTCGGCCGTGCTGGCTGGTGCCGCGTTCGGGAACACACTCTAGAATCCGGCGACACACACGGGGAGAGTCACGCTCATGCTCGATGCACACTTCATCGCGGAATCGCCGGAATCGGTCGGCCTCGATCCCGAGAAAGTCGACGCGTTGCTGACGCGCGCGCGCAAAGAAGTCGACGAAGGGCTGCTGCCGTCGGCGCAAGTCGCGATCGCGAAGGACGGCAAGATCGCGGCGATGGCGAGCTTCGGCGACGCGAACGACGATTCGCTCTTCAACGTGTTCTCGTCGACGAAGGCGATCACGTCCGCGGCCGGTTGGCTCGTGATGCAAGACGGCAAACTC
>DASRZO010000495.1:0-6635 GCA_035686405.1 Pseudomonadales bacterium
TACTTGCAGCGTGTCCCGCGAACCGAATGCCGCGCCTCGGCCACTCGCCGAACCACGGCGTTGAGAAGGCGGCGTTGATGCAACCAACCCGCGCCTCGGCCACGCCTCGAACAACGGCGTCGATGCAACAACCGACCGCGCCTCGACCACGCCCCGAACAACGGCGTTGAGGTGCACAGTCGAACTTTGGTTTCGGACACCGCCTCGAACGACGGCGTTGACTCAACCGAACGCCGCGCTTCGGACGTCGAACCCCAATCAACCGACGAATGTCTTGAACAGCCCGCCCCAGAATTTCGACGGTTTGCCGGATTCGAATTCCGTTTGGTCGGCGCGGTCGCCGAAACTTTCGATCGCTTTTGCGCCGAAGAAGCGCAGCGGCTCCGGTTCCCACCGCCGCGCGACGTCGTCGATCCACGGCAATTCGGTGAGCGCGGTGGTGCGGCCGGCGACGAGGTCCGCCATCGCACGGCCGGCGAGGTTCGATGCGGCGACGCCTTCGCCGACGTAGCCGCCGGCCCAGCCGGTGCGCGTCTCGCGGTTCCACTGCACGCACGGTCGCCAATGTCGCGGCACGCCCATCAAGCCGCCCCAGCCGTGCGTGACACGGTAGCCTTCGAGCATCGGGAACAGCTTCGTCACCAACTTCTTCACGCGCACCACTTTCGGGTCGTTAGAGGGAATCGTGCGGCGTTTCTTCGAGGCGAAGTAGTAGCCGGCACGGCCGCCGAGGACGAGCCGATCGTCGAGCGTGCGCTGGCCGTAGATGACCACCCGGCGGCTGTCGCCGAACGTCTCGCGGCGTTCGAGGCCGATCTGCCGCCAGACCTCCGGCGGCAGCGGCTCGGTCGCCGTCACCATCGAGTAGAGCGGCATGATTCTGCGCCGTTCGCCCGCGATCGAATCGGTGTAGCCCTCGGTCGCGCGGACGATCGCAGACGCCTTCACACTGCCGCGCTGCGTGACGATGCGGCCGGGTTCGATCGCGGTGACCGGCGTCGCTTCGTAGATGGTCGTGCCTTGTTTGCGTACGACGCGGCCCAAACCGACCGCGAGCCGCGCCGGTTGTAGCGCCGCGCAATGACGGAAATCGACGGCACCGAAATTCGGCGTCATGCCGATGCGGCGGCGTGATTCGTCGGCGGGCAACCAGCGATAGTCGTCATCGGAAAAGCCGAGTTGCTGCATGTGCTCGACGTGGCGCTCGAGCAGCGGCACTTGAAAAGGAATCGTGGCGACATTCAGTGTGCCGCCCTTCGCGTAGTGCGCGTCGATGTTCTCCGCCTGGCAGACGCGGCCGACTTCGTCGACGGTGTCGAACAGCGTGCGCGCGAGCGCGACGCCGCGACTACGCGTTTGCGGATTGCGCAACAGCGGTTCGACGCCCCACGCCATGCCGACACACCAACCGCCGTTGCGGCCGCTGGCGCCGAAGCCGACGCGCTCCGCTTCGAACACGCCGATCGACAACGTCGGATCGCGTTGCTTCAAGTAGTACGCGGTCCACAGCCCGGTGAAGCCGGCGCCGACGATCGCAACGTCGACCGTGGCGGGCAGCGGCGGCGACTCGACCAGCGGCAGATCGTCGATCGAATCGAACCAAAAGCTCACATCGGAAAGCGCATTCGGCATGGCGCAGTTGAACCTCGCGGCAAGAAAACGGAACGGCCTCGACCGTCATTGGGAAAGACTATGTCTTGATCCAGAAATGCGTCATTACGCGCAGCCCCGGCGCCGACGAGAACGCCCAGCCGCGCGTGCTCAATTCGCTTTCCGGAAATTGCGCGACCAAACCGCGGATCGCGCGGCTCGCGACGATGCGGGCAAACGTCGCTCCGACGCACGCATGGCGGCCGGCGCCGAACGAGAAGTGGCGGATGTCGCGCCGTTCGATGTCGAACTTGTCCGCTCGTAGGAACTCCGCTTCGTCGCGATTCGCGCTCGCGATCGACAGCGTGATCGTGTCGCCGCGTTTGACCGGGCATTCGCCGATCATCATGTCGCGGTTCGCGATTCGATGGGTGTCGGCGAACGGCGAGTCGAAGCGCAGTACTTCCTCGACTGTGTTGCGCGCGAGGTCGGGGTACATGACGAGCTTCGTCATCTGCTTCGTGTTCTGCAGCAGTGCGCGGACGCCGTTGCTGATGAGATCGGTCAAGTTCGAGATGCCGCCGATCAGCATCATGCGGCACAGGTAGATGATCTCCGGCTGCGTCAGCGGTCGCCCCTCGAAGGTCATGCGCTGCATCGTGCTGATGAGGTCGGAACCAGGATTGGCGCGCCGCTTGTCGAGCGCGGCGCGCAATGCGCTGTCGAGTTCGACGTCGGCCGCGGCGCCGGCGGCGGTTTCTTCCTTCGTCCGGAACGGGTTGAACGACGTGCCGCGCAATGCATCGCAGCGCCGCCGCCAGTTGCGGTAATCGGCCGGATCGATACCGAGGAACTCGAGCGTCGCCGTACCCGCGACGCGCGCCGCGTAGATACCCATCATCTCGAATTCGAATTGCGTCTCCTCCAACTCGTCGAGGATCTCGCGGATGATCATGTCGATGCGCGGCGTGAACGCGGCGACCGCTGCGTCCGTGAATACCGCTTGCATCAATGCGCGCCAGCGCGCGTGTTCGGGCCCGTCGAGCAGTTCGATCGGCAACGCGCGGTGGGTCTCGGAATCCGCGCGTCTGCGCGACAGGGTCTTTTTGTTGGCGCCGCGCGGATCGGTGAGCAGGTCGTCGTCTTGCAACAGCGCAGCGACGTCGGCGTGGCGGCAGACGAAAACCCGTTTGAGTTTCTCGTCGAGATGTATCGGCGCGCGTTCGCGCATCTCGGCGAGCGTGTCGTACGGACTGCCGCGAAAATCCGGATCGAGCGGCGTCAGCTCGAGCCCGGTCGGTATCGGCGGCGGCTCTTCAGGTTCTTGCGGCTGCTCTTCTTGCAGCCCTTCTCCGAGGCTTTGTCGTTGCAGCGCCTCGTATGGTTGCAGTCGATTCAGTTCGGCGGCGGCGACGACCGACGTGTCGTCGGCGACTTGCGGCTCGGCCATGTGTGCGTCCCTCCCCGCAGGGACTGACGAGCCTAATCCAGTCGCGCGGAAAAAAGCTAATGCGGCAAGTTGTCGGTGCGCGCCATGCGTCCGAGGTAGCCGCCGTGATGGCGTTTGCCCCAATCGGCCTTCGTCACGCCTTTCTGTTCCATCAATGCAATCGCGACTGCATCGCTGATCGCGAGCATCACCGCCATGCTGGTCGTCGGTGTAAGCCCTAACGGACACGCTTCTGCGATTTCGCCCATATCCAAGATCGCTTCGCAGTGCTTGCGCAGCGCCGAATCCGGATGCGACGTGACGCCGATGATGTGCGTCACCCCGAGGTGGCGCGACAGCTCGAGGATCTCGAGCACCTCGACCGATTTGCCGCTCGTCGAGAACGCGACCATCACGTCGTCTTTGCCGACGAGACCGAGATCGCCGTGCGCGGCTTCGGCGGGATGAATGAAGTCGGCCGGCGTCGCCGTCGAGCACAGCGTCGCCGCGAATTTGCGCGCGATGTGGCCCGCTTTGCCGATGCCGGTCGTCAGCACCTTGCCGCGACACGCGAGCAGGATCTGCACGGCCTTTTCGAAATCGTCGTTGATCTCGACGGAGCGGATCGCGTCGGCTTCGGCTTCGATCACCGCGCGCATGCGTTGTTTGATGTCCATTCCGAAATTCCTTGCTTTCCTGCGGAAACGGTGCGGATTCGATGGCGGCGCATGGTGTCAGAAGCACTCGCGCTTTGACAAGCGCGCGCGGTCGCGCCGATTCGACGAAGCGCGACGCGTTGACAAGCGTTCCGGCCTCGCAGAGAGTCGCGCGACCGTCGAGCATGTGGACACGATGAGCGAATCTCTCGCGTTGATGCCGTGGCCGCGGCGCGTAACGCGCACCGACGCGGCACTGTTGTTGAACGAGCCGCAATGGTCCATCGAATGGGCCGGCGTCCGCACGTTGCGGCTCGAACGCACGATTGCGCGATTCGCCGAACGCATGGTGCGCGCGAGCGGAGCGGGTGCGCGATTGACGATCGAGTGCGCCGCGGCGTCCGCGCCGTATCCGGATCTGGACGACGACGAGTCTTACACCCTCGAAATCGACACCGAAGAAGCGCGCATCAAGGCGGCGACGGAGTGGGGCGTGTTGCGCGGCATGGCGACGCTCGTGCAGGTGAACGCCGCCGCTCGCGCGCTGCCCGGCGTGTCGATCGCCGATACACCGCGCTTCACGTGGCGCGGCCTGATGGTCGACGTTGCGCGCCATTTCATTGCCGTTGGCACGCTGCTGCGCACGCTCGACGCCATGGCATTGGTGAAACTCAACGTGCTGCACCTGCACTTGAGCGACGATCAAGCGTTCCGCTTCGGCGGTCGGACGTTTCCCGAGTTGGCCGCGCTCGGCAGCGACGGCAACTACTATTCCGAAGGCGATCTCGGCGAGGTCGTGATGCGCGCCGCCGAACTCGGGATTCGGGTGGTACCCGAGATCGACATGCCCGGGCATACGACGAGCTGGCTCGCGGCGCATCCGGAATGGGGCGCGATCCCGGAGACGCGTGAACCGTCGCAGCGCTTCGGCGTGCATCCCGCGTGCCTCGATCCGACGCGCGAGGACGTCTACGACGCGCTCGCCCAACTGTTCGACGATGTCGCGCGGGTATTCCCCGACCGGTTCGTCCACATCGGTGGCGACGAAGTGAATCCGCAGTGGTGGAGCGAGAGCCCGGTCATTCAGCGTTTCATGCGCGAGCGCGGTCTCGCCGACGCGGATGCCTTGCAGAACTACTTCAACGGCCGGCTCGCCGATCTCTTGATCGAACGCGGCCGCATGATGATCGGCTGGGACGAGATCGCACACGGCGATCTGCCGCGGACGTCGGTCGTGCAGAGTTGGCGCGGCGGCCCATCGCGCGATCGCGCGGTGGCGCAGGGTTTCGATTGCGTGTTTTCGGCCGGCTACTACCTCGACTTCTTCTATCCCGCGGATCTGCACTACGCATACGACCCGGAAAGCTCGGCAGAGGAACTCGTGCGCCTGGACGAACGCGTGCGTGCCGACCCGCGCCTCGCGCACGTGCGCGAGGGCTTGGGTTGGGCGGCCGAATTCGCGGGCCGCGCATTGACCGGCGTCGCAGCGGGCGCCGCGCCGCCGGGGCGCGTACTCGGCGGCGAAGCGTGCATCTGGGCGGAACTCGTCACCGACGACGTCTTCGAGGTGCGCGTCTGGGGGCGCTTGCCGGCGATCGCCGAGAGGCTGTGGTCGCCGAAGGCGGTGCGCGACGAAGACGACATGTACGTGCGGCTCGCGCGGATGCGGCCGTTGCTGCGTCACGGCGCGGAACTCGACATCGCGGCGCGGCAACGGATGCTGTTCGCGTCGATCGGCGTCGACTCGACGGAGTTCGATTCGTTGCGACCGCTGCTCGACGCGATCGAACCGACGAAATGGTATTCGCGCTTGCTCGGGGCGGCGGCGTTGCAAGCGCGCGTCGCGGGTTCGACGGCGCAAGTGGAACGGCCGTACACCGTCGCCACGCCGCTGAACCGCGTCGCCGACTTCATCGAACCGGCGAGTCCGTGGGTCGCGGAATTCAACGCCGCCGTGCGCGCCGTCATCGACGAATCGGCCGACGACTCGGACCGCAGGCTGTTGCTCGAAGCCGCGGCCGGATGGCGCCGTCAGGTCGCGGCGGTGCGAGCGATCGGCGCGCGCGTTCCTGCGATCGCGGAACTCGAACCGATCTCGCAGCGACTCGCGACGCTCGCCGAAGTGATCGAAGCGGCGCTGACCGAACACGTCGGCCGCGCGCATCGAACGGCGGTCGCGGCGGCGAAGGACCCGATCGGTGAACTGCTGATCGCCGCGGTGCCGGCGCTCGACGACTGGGTACACGCCGCGTGACGAGGCGCTCGCTCGGCCGATGAACGATCCGCTCGCGGTCGCCGCACGGTTCGCCGTCGCCGGTACGCCGACCGCGGTCGATCTGCACACCGGCGGCCACATCAACGACACCTGGTTCATCGCGACCGATCGCGGCGCGCGCTACGTGCTGCAGCGGATCAACTCGCACGTGTTCGTGAATGCGGCCGGCGTCGCCGCGAACACGGCGCGCGTCGTCGACGCGATCGAACGGCGCGCGCCGGGCTTGGTGCCGCAACTCGTGCGAGCGCGTGACGGCGGGGCGGCGGTCGTTGCGGCGGCCGACGTGTATCGGATGCTCGCGTTCGTCGACGGTCGCGCGTTGGCCGGCCTCGAGACGATCGAACAGGCCCGCGCGGCCGGGCTCGCGTTCGGCCGTTTCCAGGCCGCCCTCGCGCAATACGACGCGGCGCAGCACGTGGTGCCGATTCCGCGTTTTCACGAACTGCAGTGGCAGCTCGAGCGTTTCGACGCGGTGCTCGAGCGGCCGCAGCCCGAGCGCGCGACGCAGGCCGCCAACGACGTTGCAGCGGCGCAACGCGAACGAGCGCGCGTCGCCGGGGAAGCGCTCGGTCCGCGCGGCATGATTCACGGTGACGGCAAAGTCACCAATCTGCTGTTCGATGCGGACGATCGCGTACGCGCGGTGCTGGATCTCGATACGGTGATGGTCGGCGCGCTCAGTTGG
>DASRZO010000496.1:0-2578 GCA_035686405.1 Pseudomonadales bacterium
CGATCGGCTACCGAATACCCGACAATGAGCCAGGCGGCGTGGACCGCCGAGATGACAAAGATGAAGGAAGCGTACGGCGCGCCGATCGACGACGACGAAGTGAAGCTGATCGGTGCGTATCTCGCGGTCGCGTACGGCAGCGCGAAGGCGACCGATCCGAGCGTCGTCGCGCTCGCGTCGCTCGCGACGCCCACGGCTCCGCGCGCCGCCGCCGACACTGCAGTGCAGGCGTTGCTGTCGGCAAACGCGTGCCTCGGCTGCCATGCGATCGATCACAAGATCGTCGGTCCGGGGTTCAAGGACGTCGCGGCGAAGTACAAGGGCGAGCCCAACGCGAAGGCGACGATCGCCGCGCGCATTCGCAGCGGCGGATCCGGGCTCTGGGGCGACGTCGCGATGCCGCCGATGGCAGGCATCGACGCAGCACAAGCGGATGCGCTCGCCGCGTTCGTGCTGAGCCAGTAGACGCGCCGGCTGCGCCGATTCGTATCGCATTGCGCGACGCACGGCGCTCGCCTGCCGCGTGCGCGTCCCGTCGTACGTATGACCCGGGCGAAAGTGCGCAGAAATCACAAGTGCGCGTTGGAGCACCGTCGCTATAGTCCGAAACCGTCGAGCGTCGTGGCGGACGACATGCAACCCGACAATACATCAGCGTGGACGGACCGCGCCGTGCGCAGCTAGCTCACGATGCCGATCTATCGCGTACTCGAGGACCGGCCCGGTCAACAGCGCTTTCGGACGTGGCGCCGCAGCCTCATGCGGACGCTCGGTCTGTTGATGGTCGGCGTGTTCGCCTGTGCGATCGGACTGACCCTGCTCGACACGACCGGCGTAACGTTCACGAACGGCATCCTCACCGGGCTCTGGAACGCCGCGAATCTGTTGACGACGCTCGGCGACTTCACCGACTTCAACGTGAAGCAGCAGGTGTTCATGTTCGGCGCGATGTTCCTGTTCATCGTGATCGGCGGCTACGGAATCACCCAATTGACCGGCCTATTGTCGAGTGAGGAAGTCATGGCTTATCGAGAGAACCGAGTTGCGGAGCGCAGCCTCGACGGTCTCAACGGACACGTCATCGTGATCGGCTTCGGGCCGCTCGGCGAACAGGTCGCGGCGCGGCTCGCCGCGGCCGGGACCCCGTTCGTCGTCGTCGAATCCGACAGCGAATTGGCTGCACGCGCAGCGGGACTCGACTACTTGGTCGTCGAGGGCGACGCGAGCGTCGACGACGCCGCGGTCAAGCGGGCGCGCGTCGAAACCGCCGACGCATTGATTCTGGCGATCGTCGAGCCGGATCGAAAACTGTCGATGACGCTGATCGCGCATTCGCACAACCCGCACCTGAAGATCATCACGACCGGCCTGAACGCACATCGAGCGGATCTGCTGAAGCGCGCCGGCGCCACCACGGTCGTGATCGCCGAAGACTTGGTCGCGTCGGCGATGATCGAGCAGCTATCGACCCCGAACCACCGTTGACGCGTCGCGACGCTACGATTCGTGCCGTTGATCCATCGACGGGAATCGGCACTCGTCGGAAAACCATCCAACGAAAGCCGGCTGCCTCAGCCGCGCACCGCGTTCCACGCTGCTGCCGCGAACACCTCTTTCACTTTGGCCGGCGAGTCCTTCACCTGCCCTGCGAGCCAGTGCCGGGTGTAGTCCTGGATCGGCCCCGAAATGATCGGCACGTAGGTCTCGTACGGCAGCGCCTTCATCGACCCATCGCGGACGAACGGGCCGAACCAGCGGAATATCTCGGTGATGTGCGCGCGGTGGATCTCGCGCAGTTGATCCTTGGTATGAGGTGGGAACGCGATGTCGCGCGAATTCAACAAGTAACGCGCGATGTCTCGGTGCGCGGTCACCCAATCGCAGTACTGCGTGACGACCGTCCGCACCCCCGCTTCGGCGGTCTTGCAGCGCTTCAGCTTTTTCAGGAGATCGGCGTTCAACCGCTCGATGCCGTCGATGAAGAGGCCGGCCGCGACACCCTCTTTGTTGCCGAAATGGTGATACAGGCTGCCGATGCTGCTGCCCGACGCGCGCACGATGTCTTCGACCGTGGTCGCTTCGACGCCCTGGTCGATGAAGCGCCCGAGCGCCGCTTCGAGGATCGCGGCGCGCCGCGCCGGCGTCGTCGCGCGCATACCTTTCGCTTCACCCTTCGCGGTCTTTACGCGGTCTTTCTTGTCGGGGTGCGGCGTCATCGAGCGGAATCCTAATCTAGAACATCGTTCTAGTAAAAGATTCCACGATTCGTTAGAGTTCGGCCATCCCGAATCGAATCGTTTGGAGTCGAACCCCGATGGACATCGATCTTTCGCCCGCCGACCTGCAATTCCGCGACGACGTGCGGGAGTTCCTGAAGACCAACGCGTACAAGCCCGGCGCCGACTACACCGTGTGGCGCGAACAGTGGTTCGCGAAGGCGGCGGCGAAAGGCGGTTGGGACGTGCCGAAGTGGCCGAAGGCGTTCGGCGGTCCGGGCTGGTCGCCGACGCAGCACTACATCTGGGAACAAGAGACCGCGACCGCGATGCTCCCCTTCGACATGCCGTTCGGCGTCGGC
>DASRZO010000497.1:0-9554 GCA_035686405.1 Pseudomonadales bacterium
TTCAAGGAGAGTCCACTTGCGAACGCCCAACTACGGTTACGAACGGCGGCAGCGAGAGTTGGACAAGCAGAAGAAGAAAGAAGAGAAGCGCCTCAGCAAGCTCGCGAAGAAACAGGCAAGCACACACGATGCGCCCGATAGCCCGAGCAACTAGCGCAACGCTGCGACTCGTGATCTTTTGCGGGACGACATGCGAAATCCGCGAGATACCGCCGGTGTTCCCGCCGTCGGTCGACACGGGGCCGTCCCTGTGCTTCTCCGCCGGTCCGACGAATCGATGACGTCGACCGCCAACGGCTCTGTCATGGCGCGTGCGTAGGAGCAACGCAACGAATACGCCGACGGCGTCGCCATGGCGAAGGAGCAAGCGTGTGTGGCTGCCGCGACCGACATCGGCTCGCCCGCCGGCATTTGCGCCGGGCTATCGGGTGCGCCTGTAGACCTTGCCGGCAACCTTGAATCGGTTGCCGCCGAGATCTTCGACATCCCCATCGGACATCGTGTAGCGCGACCGACCCGCACTCGTTGACGGCGGCTCGACGGCCTGATTCGAGCTGGTGGTCCATGTCCGCCTGATTCGAATGAGGCGACCGATGCCATCGATCGGGAGCGCGTTAAAATGTTCAGTGTGCTTCATCATGTTCGCCGGCGTTGTATCTCTGACGGGCTGAATGTCGAACGGCGCCTCCTTCAATGCGACAGGATTTCCCGAGGCGCACGCCAGCATACAGCGATACTCGACGAGCGTTACGGGCGCGACCGGATTTATCGCGGAATTGCCTACCGAACCGGTTCCGTCTCCGATACGAGCTGGGCTTGGCGGCGGGCGTGACCAGGCGACCCTACGTCGCTGGCGCCCGTGCGGTCGACTCACCTCGAGCGGACAACGGCTTCGAGTCACGGTATACAATTCGACGCTCGTTCTCGATCGTCACCTGCGCGCTACGCGATGTCCCGGTTGCATCCCTTTTTTCTCGATGAAATGCGCCATTTCTCGGAACAACGCGTCCTTTGGGTACCCCAACTCGGGCGCTTCTACCGTGCGCGCGACTCGCACCGCATTTGCAGGATTCGCAACCATTTGGCGCAATGCCGAGTCAAAACGCAGGTAAATCGCACGTGACTTGCATGAACACCGTCTCGCAGAGCCCCTGGAAACTCTGTGTCGCACCGATGATGGAGTGGACCGACCGTCACTGCCGCCACTTTCACCGGCTGTTGGCGCCGCACGCGCGCCTGTACACCGAGATGGTCAGCTGCGGCGCCTTGTTGCACGGGCCGCGCGCCCGGTTGCTCGCATACTCCGCGGAGCAGCATCCGCTCGCGCTGCAACTCGGCGGCGCGGACCCGCGCGATCTCGCCGCATCCGCGCGCTTCGGCGCCGCCGCCGGCTTCGATGAAATCAACCTCAACGTCGGTTGTCCGTCCGACCGGGTCCAACACGCGCGTATCGGCGCGTGTTTGATGCGTGAACCGGATCTCGTCGCCGACTGCGTGCGCGCGATGCGCGATGCCGTCGACGTACCGGTCACCGTCAAATGTCGAACGGGTGTCGACGACGCCGACGACTACGGCTTCCTGGCGGCGTTCGTCGACGTCGTTGCGGCGGCCGGCTGCAACGTCTTCATCGTGCACGCCCGTAAAGCGATCCTGACCGGCTTGACGCCGGCGCAGAACCGCTCGATCCCACCGCTCGATTGGACACGCGTGTCGCGCCTCAAAGGCGACTTCCCGCACCTTACTTTCGTCGTCAACGGCGGGCTCGACACGCTCGATGCGGTGAACGCGCAGCTCGAGCGCGTCGACGGCGTGATGCTCGGCCGCGCCGCGTACCACGATCCGTGGGGATTGCATCGCATCGACACCGCAATGTTCGACGGCGAGCCATTGCGCTCGCGTCGCGACGCGTTGCTGCGCTTGCTGCCGTACGTCGACGCCGAGCTCGGCAACGGCGCGCGTCTGCACGACATCGCGCGCCACCTACACGGCGTGTTCAACGGCTGTGCCGGCGCACGCCGCTATCGTCGCCATCTCGCCGAGCACGCAACGCGGCCGGGTGCGGACGTCAGCGTCCTGCTCGACGCCGCGCAATTCGTCGTCGAAACGCATGGAACGGAGGCGCTCGCCGAATGTTCGAACGCTTGAAGACACTGCTGCAGGGTTACGCCGGGCACCCGCACGACGCGCCCGCGGAGGAATCCGCGCCGATGGCCGCCGCGATGCTGCTGCTCGAAGTCGCGTGGGCCGACCAGAACATCACCGATGCGGAGCTCCAGGCGACGCGCGAGGCCGTGCAGTCGATGTTCGGTCTCGATGCGGATCGCGTGCAGGAATTGGTCGAGCGTGCGAAATCCGAACACGACACCGCGATCTCGATGTATCCGTTCACTCGATCGGTGAACGAGGCGCTATCGATGGAAGAGAAACGCCACCTGATCGAGCTCCTGTGGCGGCTCGCCGGCGCCGACGACAACGTCGACGTACACGAGGAGTTCACCATTCGCCGCATCGCAGACTTGTTGTACGTCTCGCACGACGACTTCATCGCGGCGAAACTCGACGCTCGCAGAGACGAACGCTAGCGTTTCGCGATGCACGCGCCCATGCCGACGAACGCCACGTCGTTGCCGGTCGTCGTCAGGATCATCGTGCCGTAGGTCTGGTTGACCGACATCGTCCAACCGCCGCCGCCCGGCTCGCCTTTGATCCCCGAGTCGGTGCCTTGCAGTACCAGCTTGTCCTGCACGACCGCCGAACTCGCGATCGAACTCGTCAAGTCGGTCTGAATGTGCTCGATCGCAACCATCTTCTTGCCGACATCGACGTCGAGATGGCGTATCGGATACGCGACGTCCTCGCCGACCGCGCGACATCCGGCGTAGCTGTCGCATTCGAAGAGTTGTTGCACCGTGCAGGTGAGATTGGTCTTGCCGTCGAACGGCGCGGTCGACGCCGCAACCGCGATCGCCGCCGACGCGGATGCGGTCAAAGCGAAGAGCACCGACGAAACCGAGCGTAGCGTCATGGCCGTACTCCTTAGTCGACGGTGTAGCCGCGGCCTTCGAGGCACGCGGTATAGGCGCGGTTGTAGTTGCTGCGATCGTTCGCCAGGATCTGCGCTTGTTGCTGTTGCCACTGTTGCTGCTGGTCGCGGCTTTGCTGGCTGCGCATCCCACCGAACAGTCCGCCCGCCCCTGCACCGATCGCCGCACCTTCGCTCGGATCGTGCGCAATCGCTCCGATCGTCACCCCGACCAAACTGCCGATCAACGCACCGCCGAAGAACCCCGCGTTGTGCTGCTGCGGCGGCGGCGTCGTCGGTGGCGGCGGCGCCATCGGATCGAAGCCTGTCTGCGCCTTCGCGAACTGGTAGCACTGAAACTGATCTTGTTGTTGTTGCTCGTACGACTGGCCGTGCGCCGGATAGACGTACAACTGCTGCGGTGGCTGAGGCGCGTCGGCTCGCGCCGATGCAACGATCAGCAGCGTCGCAATCGACGCACCGCACGCAATCGTGCTCGATAATCTCCGTCGCCTCATCGCTCGTACCTCGAACTCCCCGAACCTTCCGTGAGTCATACGCGTTTTGCGCGCATGGTGGATGCGCAGTCGCAGTGCCGAAGTTGCCGTGCGCCGCTACTGCGCGCTTCTCGCCGCTTCCATGCGTTGTCGCAGGATGTCCGCCCACCGAGTCATCGCATCCCGGCCCGCCGTGATGTTGCCCGCCCTCGACTGCCACATGAACGTGCCGTCGGTCGCGCTCACCGACTCGGGGTCGATCACTCGCGCCAGCAACTTGCTCGTCACCGAGTCGTACAACTCGAGGAACAACGTCAACTGGCCGGTCGTACTCGAGAACGTCGCCGAATCCGGATCCGCCAGGTTCTGCGGTGCGGTGATGTAGACGTTGATCAGCGCTGGTCGCAGCACGAGCACGTCGGGTGCTGCCGTGGTAACCATCGGAAAGCCGCCCTGTTCGAGTTGCGTGACGAACACGTCCTTGAACTCGGCCGCGATCGCCGCTTCGGTTTGTTGAACCTGTTCTTGCGTGATCTGCAAACTGAAGTTCGTTTGCATGTCTTCACGCCAGTTCGGCGCGAAGCTGACCATGCAATTGAGGATCGCGAATTTCGTGTACGGTTTGAGCGTTGCACCGGGTCGCACGTAGACCCGACCGAGCTCCGTGTTCTTCACCAAGACCAGACCGTCGGAGGTCGCGGCACCGGGCGACGCAGGCGCCGGGCTCGCGGTGTTCGAGCTCGCCGCCGTCGCGTGCGCAGCGGCCGGCGCAGCCGTGGCCGTACCGCCGTTGGACGTGCACGACGCCACCAGCACCAAGCCCATGAGCGTCGCAGCCGTGATCCAAAACGCGAACAGACGCCGCATCGTCGGATTATTCATTTTTTGTATTCCCCCAGGGTGTCGAATGAGCACGCGGACGCGTGCGACGGCGGATACTGACAAAATGTTGCCGGGCTCGCCACTGTACGCAGGATCAACGCGCCGCTCGATCGCAGGTGATGATGATGAATGCGGTCGAGCGACTCCCGGTGACGCGGACACGGGAGCGAACGAGAGGCGGAGCAGATCGAGCGCGCGACGTCAGCGCGCGGCGGCTTCCAGCGTTTCGACGAGATCGTGGAAGCGTTCGCGGTTCGACTCGTTCAGCGACATCAAGACCCGGTGCGCGTCGAGCACCCGCTGGCGCATGTCTTCTTCGCTGCAGTCGAACGCCTTCAACTCGCCGAACTGTTCCTTCTGCTCGAGCGGTGCTTCGACGATGTGGAACACGTCTTCGAAACCCATCGTCTTCAGCACGCGCGTGATGTCCGGATTCGTCGACACCAACGTGGGCACGAAGCCGAATCGTTCCTGCGCGCGGATCGACAATTTCGCGAGGATGCCGAGCGACGTGCTGTCGATGCCAGTCGTACGCGACAGATCGACGACCACCGATTTGAACTCGCGATCGGACAACATCGCGTCGAGGAACGTATCGACCGCGGCGCACAGCGTGACACGCACGTCGCCGACGAACTTCATCAGGTACACGCCGTCGTGGTGAGCGACCAGAATGCGACCGTTGTTCGTCCACGCGTTCACTTCAGGCCTCTTTCGTGATCACCAGACACGCAACGTCGTCCGGACTGGCTCGCCGCTGCTCGAGCCCGAGCACGTTCCAGAGATCCGTACCCTGCGAACGCGCCGTCTTGACCGCCTCGATCAATTGCCGTTCCTTCGCCGCGAGCGGGATCGTACCCATCTGCTCGAAGATCCCGTCCGAGACCATGGCCAGCATCAGCGACCCGCGTAGCGCCGTCCGTTTCGACTCCCACGTCGCGCCGCTGAACAGCCCCACCGGCTTGCCCGCGACTTCCAGATAGCGGGCGCCGTCATCGTCGAACAAGATCGCCGACGGAAAGTGGCCGCCGTTCGCATACGCCAGCGAATCGTCGGTCACGTCGATCACCCCGATGAACACTGCTACGTGCTTATCGAGCTGATTGTCGAGAAGTTCGCGGTTCAACGCGGCCAAGATCTCCCCCGGCGCCTTCAACATTTTAGGCCGGTATTCGCGGCGCAGGCGGCGCGAGAAGTTCTTCAGCAATACCGTGACGAAGGCTGACGACGCGCCGTGGCCCGAGACGTCCGCAATGTAGAACGCGAAGTGCTTGTCGGTGACTCGAAAGTAATCGACGAAGTCGCCGGACAACATCAGCGACGGGAACAGTTTGTGCCGCAGCCGATAGCGGTCGATCGCCATCGGGCTCGGCGGCAGCATGCCCATCTGAATGTAACGGCCCGCGCGCTGATCGCGTTCGAACTCGCGCAACTGCGCCCGCGTCTGCGTGTCTTCGGCCGATGCCGCATGACCACGCGCGAGACGTCCGCCGCGGCCGATCGCCTGATCGATGCGCTGCGCCACGCCGCCGTCGAGGTCGGCCGGTTCGAACACGTCGACCGCACCGATCCGCATCGCGTCGACGATCGCACGCTTGTCCAAGTCGCACCGTGCGACCAGCGCGACCACCAGCGTCGGGTCGACCGCGAGCGCGGCTTCGGCGATCGCGAGCGGACGCGGACTATTCGTTTGATAGGGACACAAGACCAATTCCGGACGGCCGCCGCTCAACGCCGCGGACAGGCCCGCAACGTCGGAGATCCGTGAAACCGAGAAGCCCAATCGCGAGAGTGCGTCCGAGAGCGCCGACGATGCCGCCTCATCCGGATCGACTACCAAGAGGGTCATGCGACTTCCCACCGAGGGCTGCGATTGCACGAAAACCAGCGGTTTCGGCGTTCGATTTGCCCTGACATGGGCCGCGCACCCTACTCCTTCGGTATGCCCATCACAAGACTGGAAACCCCCCGACTTTGTGGGCTACGGGCGCCCTCCGTCATGCCCTTCTTCCTGCCCTTCGTCGGAGCTGTCGTCCTCGTCGCCGAAGTCGTCTTTGACCTGGCCGTCGTGGATCAAGTAATCGCGTCGCTGCAGATACGCGTCGCGCATGAACACGTACCGATCGCCGCCCAAAAATTGCTCCGTATCGAGCAAGCCCGCGCGAATCTGAATGAAGTTCAGCGCCGTCAGGCCATACCGCGTCGCCTCGTCGTCGATCAGATAGCGGACGGGCTGCGCGTAGAAGTTGACGGCGGAACCGACGCCGTCGCGCACCGTCGACGGACCGAGGAACGGCAACACCAGATACGGGCCCGAGTGAATTCCCCATTTCGCGAACGTCACGCCGAAGTCCTCATCGTGTGACGGTAGCCCCGCCTTCGCCGCGGGATCGAACAGACCGCCGACGCCGAGCGTCGTGTTGACGATGAAGCGACCGGCGTCGCTGGCGCTCAAACGAAACCTGCCTTGCAGCAGTTGATTCAGCGCAACGAGCGGATATGACAGGTTCGAGAAGAAGCTGGTGATGCTGCGCTTCAGCGGCGGCGGCGTGGCGGCCTGGTAGCCCTTCGCGACCGGTTTCATGAAATAGCGATCGGCGAAATCGTTGAACGCATAGATCTTGCGGTTGAATCCCTCCCACGGGTCGGGATTCGGTACGTCGTCGGCAGCGGCAACGCCGCGGCATACGCACAGCAGGGCGACGGCCGCGATCGTCAATCGTTTCGACATTCACGACTCCTCGTTCGAAACCGACGCGAATGATAGCAGCACCCGCCGCGCGCATCGGCTCAGCGGACCCCCGCCTCCTCTTCGAGCGGCACGAGTGCCGCGTCGACGCGCTTCGCCGACACCTTGGTCTTCGTTCGCAAGCGCTGTGCGAACACGGCGACCCGGTATTCCTCGATCAGAAATCGCGCGTCGTCCACGTCGTCGCGCGCACCCAATTTCGCCGCCACCCGGTCGAGTCGCGCTTCGAATGCGTCGATCTCCACGTTCATGTCGCGATCCTTGTCGACCCGACCTTGCAGCCCTTCGAGACGATGCACAATCGCCTCGAGGTAGCGCGGTACGTCGCCCAGATGGCGCAGCGGAATGCGATCGAGGAAATCGGCGGGCACCAACTTGGCAATCTGCGCCGTCATCGCCTTCACCGCCGCGACGTACGCGGGCGACCGACTCTCGCCGAGCGCGCGCACGGCAGCGAAGCGCGCAGCCAGAATCGCCTTCGCGTGTCCCAGCAGCGCATCGAAGCAGCCGATCCAGCGCGACCCGCGCTCGGCGATCCGCGCATCGAATTCCGCCGCCGATTGCGGCAACGTCGCATCGGCGAAGAACGTGTGCCACACCGACGCACGCAACAGCGCGTCGTACAGCGCATCTGCATTGCCGAGCGGCGCGAAGTGCAGCCCGAGCGTGCGTTCTTCCTTCAAGCGCTTCGTCAACATCCGCGTTGTTTTGTGCTCGGCGAGCAGGACCATCCGCGCGAAGCCGTCGCGCGCCAGGCGCCGTTGCTCCGCTTCGGTACGCGCCATCACGAGCGACACGCTGGCGCCGCGGTCTTCGAGCGTCGGATACACGATCAGACGACCATGCCCGTCGTCGAGCACGCGTTGCGGCGGAATGCCCTCGTTGGGGAATCGCGTCAAAGCATGCGCTTCGAGCGTGTCGCGCACGCGCTGTGCGCCGACCTGCTGCTCGACGCGCGCCGCCAAGCGCGCGAGCAGCGCATCCACGTCGCGGTCCTGGTCGATCAAGCCGCCGCTCGGATCGCGCACCTGCACGTTCATCCGCAGATGCACGTCGATGGCGTCCAACTTCCACGCATCGAGCGGGATCGACGCGTCGAACGACCCGGCGAGACGCTCACCGAGCACGCGCTCCAGCCGCCCGTGGCGATACACGTCGGGGCGCAGCAGCGCCGGCAGAATCGCTTCGATCTTTTCCGGGACCGGCGCCAGCGGCCGCCGCAACGACTTCGGCAGCGCCCGCACCAACGCTTCGCATTTCGCGCCGAGCAATCCCGGCACGATCCAATCGAGCGGTTCGCGGCGCACGTGCGCGAGCAACCCGATCGGGGCTTGCAGCGACACACCGTCGTCCGGCGCGCCCGGTGCAAAGCTGTAGCGCAACCGAAATTCGACGCCGCCGAGCCACAACGCGGACGGGAAGCCGTTCTCGACGTCGCCGACCGACGCGCGCTGCATCACGTCGTCGCGCGACATGAAGAGCAGCCTCGGCGAGTGGCTTTCGGCCGCCCGCCGCCAATGCTCGAACGTGCGCACGTCGACCACGTCCGGCGGAATGCGCTCGGCGTAGAAGGCCGCGAGCGCATCGTCGGACACCAACAGGTCGCGCCGGCGTTCGCGCGCTTCCACCTCGCGCACGTCGCGCACGAGATCGAGGTTGTGGCGGAGGAAATCGCCGCTCGTCGTCACGGCCCCCGCGAGCAGGCCACCGCGAATGAACAGATCGCGCGCGACCGCCGCGTCGACGCGCTTGTATGCGACGCGCCTCCGCTCGACGAGCGTCAAGCCGAACAGCGTCACTTTCTCGTAGCCCAGCGCCTCGCCGCGCCGCGCGTCCCAGTGCGGCTCGCCATAGGTGCGTTTCGACAGATGCACGCTCGCGGCTTCGATCCAGTCCGGTTCGACGGCAGCGACGCAACGCGCATACACCCGCTGCGTTTCGGAGATTTCGCTGCTAACGAGCCACTTCGGGCGCCCGCCGATTCCGCTGCCGGGGAAGATGCGGAAGCGCAGGCCGCGGGCGCCGAGGTAGTCGTCGCGTTCGTCCTTCATACCGACCAGGCTGAGCGACGCCGCGATGATCGAACGGTGCACTGCGGCGTAGTCCGCCGGCTCAGAATTGGCGCGCATGTTCAGCTGCCGCACGGCGAGCACCAATTGCCGGTGCAGATCGCGCCATTCGCGCATCCGCATGAACGACAGGAAATGCTGCTGGCACGCGCGCTTCAATGCCGCGGCCGACAGCGCTTGCCGCGACGCTTCGTACCAATTCCACAGATTCCAATATGCGATGTAGTCGGAGCGCTTGTCGGCGAACGTCGCGTGCGCCGCATCCGCCGCGGCGCGCGCATCGAGCGGTCGTTCGCGCGGATCTTGGATCGCGAGTCCGCTCGCGATCACGAGAA
>DASRZO010000498.1:0-2150 GCA_035686405.1 Pseudomonadales bacterium
CTTTTCGTCGAGCCGGTCCATCAGGTAGGCGGCGTAGCCGCATCCGGCTTCGACGCTGACGACTTTCAAGCGCGGGAACCGCTCGAACAAGAGGTCGACGACCATCGCCGACAACGCCGGGATCATCTGGCCGGTCGCGCCCAGGCCGAACGTGAACACCACCCCGGGTTTGGTCTCGCCCCAGAAATGGAACGGCGTCGCGGCGCCGCCGAAGCGCACGATCACGTGCAAACAGGCGGGAATCCCCGCGTCTTCGCACAGCCGCCAGATCGGATCGAACTTCGGTTCGCTCGGCCGCACGCCGTCGATCGTCTCGGGCGGCACGAAGACGCCGCGAAAGCCGGCGGCGATGCAGCTCTTCAGTTCCGCCGCCGCGGCGTCGACGTCGTACCAGTTGATCAGCGCAATCGGCACGACTCGCGTCGGCGCCGTCTCGTAGAACTCGCGTTGCCAGCGGTTGTATGCGCGGCAGTACGCGTTTGCGAGCGCTCGATCGTCGGTCGGAAACGGCAGGATGCCGATCGTCGGGAACAGTACACCGCGGTCGACGCGCCAGTCGTCCAACATTTTTGCGCGGGCGCGCGGGTCGTAACTCGCCGGTTCGCAGCCGTCGTCGTACGACAGGCCGCCGGCGAAGAGTTCGGTGCGGTCACGGTGCGCGCCGCCGAGCCCCGCGAGCACCCCGGACAGCACCGACTGTTCGCCGATGATCAGATGCTCGACGCCGTCGCGTCTCTCGATGCGGATCGCGCGGTCGCGGAACTTCGGTTCCAAATACCGCTGCCACAGATCGGCCGGTTCCATGACATGCGAATCACAGTCGACCACCATCGTCATCGTCTTCGTCTCCTCGTTTCTCCCGTCACGCGTCGGTCCGCGCCTGTTCGGGCGACCGCGCGCGCACCCGTCGCGGCGGCTGTCGTGCGCCGGATGCGCGGCGGACTCAGCCCTTGCGCGCCGTCTCGGCGAGCTTCGCGAGCTTGTCGAGCTTCGGCAGCACCTGGTCGGGAGACTCCGAGTCGACGTTGAAGATCAGTTCGTCGAAGCCTTGCTCGATG
The DNA here is from genome assembly GCA_035686405.1 of Pseudomonadales bacterium. Lineage (GTDB taxonomy): Bacteria > Pseudomonadota > Gammaproteobacteria > Pseudomonadales > Azotimanducaceae > DATJGR01. The sequence continues at coordinate 1,059 of DASRZO010000498.1, forward strand.
CGGCCGCGCAGCGGATCGATCGCCGGCGGTGCGGCAAAGAGCGCGAGCGTGATGTCGGAGACCTTGCGGCCGCGCGCCTCGCACGCGGCCTTCAGCCGTTCCATGTTGCCGGTACCCAGGCCGCCGATCGGCATCCAACCGTCTGCATATTCGGCGACGCGATCGAATACCCATTTCGTGTTCGCGCCGATCCAAATCGGCGGGCCGCCGTCTTGCACCGGTTTCGGATACGACCAGATCGGGTCGAAGTTCACGTGCTCGCCGTGGAATTCCGCGGCGTCGTTGGACCAGATCGCCTTCATCGCGAGGATCTTCTCGCGCAACACGGCCCAGCGCTGCGCATACGGTGCGCCGTGGTGTTCCATCTCTTCGCGGTTCCAGCCGGCGCCGATGCCGAGCACGAAGCGGCCGTTCGACAAGCGGTCGACGCTCGCGATCTCCTTCGCGAGCACGATCGGATCGCGCTGCACGACGAGACAGATGCCGGTGCCGAGGCGGATGCGCTTGGTCACCGCCGCGCATGCGCCGAACGCGACGAACGGATCGTGCGTGTGGGAATAGTGCTTCGGCAGTTCGCCGCCGCCGGGGAACGGCGTCTTGCGGCTCGTCGGGATGTGCGTGTGCTCGGGGAAGAACAGCGAGTCGAAGCCGCGCTCTTCGACCGCGCGTGCGAGTTCGACCGGTTGAATCGAGTAGTCCGTCGGAAACATCGTGATGCCGAAACGCGCCCGTTCGTTCGCGAAAGCCATGGCCAACCCCCGGTCGTGATGATCTAGTGTCGAGCGTGTAACGCTGCCATCGAAGGGCGCACCGGTGCAACTCGATTCCGAACAGCTCGCGCGCGTGCTCGCGGTCGCGCCGGTCGCGCGCCTCGCGAGCATCGGCGCCGATGGCGCGCCGCACGTCGTGCCGATCGTGTTCGCCGCGGTGGATGGCGACTTGTATTCGCCGATCGACGGCAAGCCGAAGCGCGGCGCCGCGCTCCAACGGCTGCGCAATGTCGCGCATCATCCCGGCGTCAGCCTCGTGATCGATCGCTACGAAGCGGATTGGCGGCGCTTGTGGTGGGTGCGGATCGACGCCACTGCACGC
>DASRZO010000499.1:0-11628 GCA_035686405.1 Pseudomonadales bacterium
CGTGGCCTCGTCACCGGCGATCCACTCGCTGCTGTAGCTTCTCCTCGGCATCTATGCCTCGGAAATTCCTGCAAACCCATCACCGCCCCTCGACCGCTACGGATCGTCGGCGTCGTGGCCTCGTCACCGGGCGATCCACTCGCTGTAGCTTCTCCTCGGCATCCATGCCTCGGGAATTCCTGCAAAGCCATCGCCGCCCCTCGACCGCTACAGATCGTCGGCGTCGTGGCGTTTTCACCGGCGATCCACTCGCTGCTAACGACTACAAACAGTGCGACGCGACCTTGCGTTGCAACTCCTTCGGGTCGTCGATCACGGCGTAGAACTCGTCGAGATACGCGACGGTTCGCTCGATCGTCTTCGCGTCGAGGACCGGATCGTTTCGAAACAATACGTAGATGTCGTCGCGCGCGGCGTCGAACGCTGCAACCGTCGCGGCGAGTTCCGCCGCCGGCCGGCAATATCCGCGGTAGAGACGTTGCCGCACGTTTTGGATGCCGAGGCCGGACGCGGGCAGCGCGTACGGCGGATCGACGACGCCGGTGGAATCGAAGTCGTACGGCACCGGCGTGACCGCTTCGCTGCCGCCCGCGAGCAGCACGACGTTGTGACAACAGCGATCGCCGGCGGGGCCGCGCGTCAGGGAAAAATCGGTGTTGCCCGCCATGTATTCGAACATCTCGACGAGCCCCGCCTGCGCGCCGTCGAGTTGCTGGCGTTCGATCGCGTCGACGTCGATGCGTTTCATGCCGAGCCGCGCGGCGAGCATCTCGTCGGGCTCGATCAGAAATGCCGGCTCGACGCTGCGTTTGCCGCCGTGGTCGGTATCGACGTACGTGACGGTCAGTTCGCGCACGCGGAAGCTCTTCGGCGACACGCGGTTGAACGCGCGATAGAGCAAGAGTTCCAGCCGCACGCGCCGCGCATACGCCGGGTCCGGGTCGCCGAGGCGGCCGCACTGCGTCACGAGCTTCGCTTTGTCGAGACCGGCGAACGGCGTGCCGGCAGGCCCGTTCTTCGCAAAATTGAGCCGCAGCGGCGGAAAGTGACACGCCGTCTGACGGCGGCGCGAATTCCCGCGCGGCTTCGCTTTCAGCGGCACGCGCACGGCCGTGCCGGCGTCATTGGTCCACACGAGTGCGAAATCGCGATACGGCGGGTCGGCCTTGGTGTCGCGCGCGACGGCGCCCAGGGGACCTTCGAACGTCACGGCGAGCGGCTCGCGCGCATCGAACAGCGCGGCCGAATCCTCCGCTTGCGCGACGGCGACATGCGCCGCGAATGCGAACGCGAGGATGCGTTCGACCATGCTCGTCATCTCCCCTCGATGCGACCGTTGGCCGTTCAGCGCAGCGCGAGCGACACCGATACGTACGTCGGATCGTCGCGATCGGGCCGAACCGTGAAGCCGAGGTCGCGGCTCAGCTGCAGCATCTTGCGATTCTCGTGCAACACCAGCCCGTACACTTCGCCGATGCCCCGCTTGCGCGCGTACGCGATGATGCGCTGCATCAGCAGCCTGCCCAAGCCGCGGTGGGCGAACTCGTGGCGCACCAGGATCGCGAACTCGGCTCGCATCAGATCGGGGTCGGCGTGCATGCGCACGACGCCCCAGATATCGAGCGCATCCGGCGGCGTCAGCACGAGCGCCATCTCGCGGTCGTAGTCGATCTGCGTGAACCGTGCCGCGAGCGGATGCGGCAGCGCGTGCATGACGACGAAGAACCGCATGCGGATTTCTTCGGGCGTCAGTTTCGCGAACGCCGCGTGCAGCGCGGGCTCGTCCTCGGGCCGGATCGGCCGCAACAACAACGTGTGGCCGTCGTCGAGCGTCACGGTTTCTTCGAGCTCTTCCGGATACGGCGATATCGCGAGGCGCGCCGCGCCCGGCCGTTGTGCCGCGGCGACGCGCACGCGTGCATCGAGCGCCGTCGCGCCGGCCGTGTCGACGTACAACGGATTGACGTCGAGCTCGACGACGTCCGGCAAGTCGATCATCAACTGCGAGATCTTCAGCAGCGTCGACGCGGCGGCCGCGAGATCGAGCGGCGCGAGGCCGCGATAGCCGGCGAGCAGTTTGTAGACGCGCGTGCGGGCGATCATCGCGTGGGCGAGCGCCAGGTTCAGCGGCGGCAAACCGAGCACGGTGTCGGCGCGCACTTCGACCGCCGTGCCGCCGTGGCCGAAGACGATGACCGGGCCGAATTGCGCGTCTTCGTAAGCGCCGACGATCAACTCGACGCCGCCGCGCGCCGGCACCATCGGTTCGATCGTGAACGCGAGATCGCGCGCGTCCGGCTTTGCCGCGCACACGCGCGCGAGCATCGCCGCCGCCGCCGCGCGCACGGCGTCGGCATCGGCGAGATCGAGGATGACGCCGCCGACGTCGGTCTTGTGACTGATGTCCGGCGAACGGATCTTCAGCGCGACCGGTACGGCGAGCCGAGCCGCTTCCCGCGCGGCGTCGTTCGGCGTCGCGCACACGACGGATGCGACGATCGGAATGCCGTAAGCACCGATCAACGCGCGCGCGTCTTCCGCGTCGAGCCAACCGCCGCCGTGATCCAACGCCGCCGCGACGAGCCGCTGCGCGGTCGCGCGGTCGGGCGCCGACGCTGCCGGCGCCGCCGCCGGCGTCTCCAACAACGCCGCTTGGTTGCGCTGATAGTTCACCAAGTACATGAAGGCCCGCACCGCCTCTTCCGGCGTCGGGAACGTCGGCACGTGGTGTTCGCGCAACAGTGCCGCGGCCTCGTGCTGCCGGTCGCCGCCGACCCAGCTCGCGAGCAACGGTTTCGCGCGATGCCGCGCGTGGACGTCGGCGACGGCGCGCGCGCAGTCGGTGCTCGACGCGACGGCGACCGGACAGTTCAGCACCAACGTCGCGTCGACGTTCGGATCGGCGACGACGATGTCGAGCGCAGCGCGATACCGTTCCGCATCGGCGTCGCCGACGATGTCGACGGGATTGCCGCGCGACCACGCGCGCGGCAGAACGGCGTTCAAGCGCGCGAGCGTCGCATCCGCGAGCGGCGCGAGCCGGGCGTGTTCGTCGATCAGACGATCCGTCGCGAGAATGCCCATGCCGCCGCCGTTCGTGACGATCGCAAGCCGATCGCCGGCGGGACGGCGGCCGAACGCGAGCATCTCGACCGCATCGAACAACTCCTCCAACGCGAATACGCGCAACATGCCGGCGCGTCTGAACGCCGCGTCGTACACGGCGTCGCTGCCGGCGAGTGCGCCGCTGTGCGAACGCGCCGCGCGTGCCCCTTCGGCGTGTCGTCCGGCTTTGCACACGATCACCGGCTTGCCGCGCGCCGCCGCGCGCGCGGCCGACATGAATTTGCGCGCGTTCGTGACGGCTTCGACGTACAGCAGGATCGCGCGCGTCGCGTCGTCGTTCGCGAGGTAGTCGAGCATGTCGCCGAAATCGACGTCGGCCATGCTGCCGAGCGAGACGAGGTACGAGAAACCGATCCCGCGTGAGTCGGCCCAGTCGAGCACCGCCGTCAACAGCGCACCGGACTGTGTGACGAACGCGATCTCGCCGGCGCGCGGCGTCAGCGGCGCGAAGCTCGCGTTGAGCTTGCCGCCCGGCGCCAACACGCCGACGCAATTCGGCCCGACGACGCGCAGCAGGTGCGGCTTCGCCGCGTCGAGAATCGCGCGCTGCAGCGCCGCGCCTTCTGCGGTACCGAGTTCGGTGAAGCCGGCCGAGATCACGATCGCCGCTTTCGTGCCGCGCCGGCCCAGCGCGTCGACGAGTCCCGGCACCGTCGCGGCCGGCGTCGCGATCACCGCGAGATCCGGCGCCGTCGGCAGTGCGTCGACCGAACGGTACGCAGCGCGGCCGAGGATCGAGCCGCCGCGCGGATTCACCGGCATCAGTGCCCCGCCGAAACCCGCGCCGAGCAAATTCTCGAACAGCATCCGGCCGATCGAGTTCGGCCGCTCGGACGCACCGATCAGCGCGACCGAACGCGGCTTCAACGCGAATTCGAGATTGCGAATCGTCATGCCGTGCGACAGTAACGCGATCGACGGTCGTTGGGCACCTGCGGCTTGCACGGCGTCGCGCGCCGCTGCACGCTGCGGTCGATGAGCGAAGCGCCGCACGACACCGACCGCACGCACATCGTCGCACGTGTACTCGCGACGACGCCGGCGAGCTACGACCGATTGCTGCCCGCGTTGCTGGACATCCAGCAACGCATCGGCTTCGTGCCGCCGCAGTCGGTCGCCGCGATCGCGGACCACTTCAATTTGTCGCGCGCCGACGTACACGGCGTCGTGTCGTTCTACGACGATCTGCGCACGGCGCCGCCGGCGCATCACGTCGTCCAGATCTGCCAGGCCGAGGCGTGTCAGGCGCTCGGTTGCCGCGAACTGACGGCGCACGCCGAGCGTCGACTCGGCGTCGCACTGGGCGACCGCGACGCCAATATCACGCTCGCGGCCGGTTACTGCTTCGGCAACTGCGCGTGCGGACCGACGGTGCGCATCGGCGATGCCGTTCACGGTCGCGTCACGCCGCAGGCGTTCGATGCGTTGATCGACGCATTGCCGCCGCCCGAATGAGCACGACGATCCACATTCCGAACGACACGAGCGCCTGTTCCGTCGGCGCCGATGCGGTCGCCGTAGCGGTCGAAACGGCGCTCGAACGAACGGGCATCGACGCGCGCATCGTCCGCAACGGTTCGCGCGGTGCGTACGCGCTCGAACCGTTGGTGGAGGTCGACGCCGACGGCGCGCGGATCGGCTACGCGCGGCTGACCTCGGCGCGCGCGGCGGAACTCTTCGCGCGCGGTCTACCGGATCGCACGGCACCCGAATGCGTCGGCGACGTCGAAGCTCTACCGTTCCTGAAAAACCAGCAGCGATTGACCTTCGCGCGCGTCGGCCTGATCGATCCGCTCGACCTCGACGCCTATCGGGCCGCCCGCGGCTTCGCCGGGCTCGCTCGCGCCCGAGCGATGTCGTCGGCGCAGATCGTCGACGAGATCCGCCGGTCCGGTTTGCGCGGTCGCGGCGGCGCGGCATTTCCGGCTGCAGTGAAATGGCAGACGGTGCTCGATGCGTCGGCGCCGCTCAAATACGTCGTCTGCAATGCCGACGAAGGCGATTCCGGTACGTTCGCCGACCGGCTGCTGATGGAAGCCGATCCATTCCAGGTGATCGAAGGCATGCTGATCGCGGCGCTGGCGACCGGCGCGCAGAGCGGCTACGTCTACCTGCGCTCGGAATACCCGCGCGCGCGCGACACGTTCGAGCGCGCGCTCGCGATCGCGCGCCGCGCCGGTGTGCTCGGCCGCGATGCGCGCGGCGCCGGACAAGCATTCGACATCGAGCTGCGCCTCGGCGCGGGCGCGTACGTGTGCGGCGAAGAAACGTCGCTGCTCGAGAGCATCGAAGGGCGACGGCCGTTGGTGCGGGCGAAACCGCCGGTGCCGGCGATTCACGGCCTGTTCGGCGCGCCGACGCTGATCAACAACGTGCTGACGCTCGCCGCCGCGACGACGATCCTCGCCGACGGCGGCGATGCCTACGCGCGGTTCGGCGTCGGCCGCTCGCGCGGCACCATGCCGTTCCAACTGGCCGGCAACGTCGCGCGCGGCGGCATCGTCGAATTGCCGTTCGGCGCGACGCTGCGCACCCTCGTCGAGTCGTTTGGCGGCGGCAGTTTGTCGCAGCGCCCGCTGCGCGCGGTGCAGGTGGGCGGACCGCTCGGCGCGTATCTGCCGCCGGCGCAGTGGGACGTGCCGCTCGACTACGAAGAATTCGCCGCGCGCGGCGCGATGCTGGGCCACGGCGGCGTCGTCGCGTTCGACGACACGACGAACTTCGCCGCGCAAGCCGAATTCGCGATGCGGTTCTGCGCGCACGAGTCTTGCGGCAAGTGCACGCCGTGCCGAATCGGCTCGCAGCGCGGCGCCGAGGTGATCGCGCGCATCCGCGCGGGCGACGCGCCGGACGCGAACATTGCATTGCTCGAAGATCTATGCGAAACGATGGAACTCGGTTCGTTGTGCGCTTTAGGTGGTCTGACGCCGATGCCGGTACGCAGCATTCTTCGGCACTTTCCCGAGGACTTCTTCCACCCCGAGGACTTCTCCCGCGGCGCGTTGGTCGGGGGCGGGCACGCGCGGCTCGATCGCACGCAGGCGCCGCGATGAACGTCGCACGTCGTGACCTCGGTACGCCGGCGGTCGTCGATGCACCGCCGGTGAATCTGACCATCGACGGCGTCGCGGTGCAGGTGCCGGCCGGAACGTCCGTCATGCGCGCGGCGCTGTCCGCCGGCATCGGCATCCCGAAACTGTGTGCCACCGATTCGCTCGCGCCGTTCGGCTCGTGTCGCGTCTGTCTCGTCGAGATCGACGGCCGCAAAGGTGCGCCGGCGTCGTGCACTACGCCGGTCGAAAACGGCATGGTCGTGCGCACCCAAACGCCATCGTTGGCAAGAGTGCGCAAAGGCGTCGTCGAGCTGTACATCTCCGACCACCCGCTCGATTGTCTGACGTGCGCCGCGAACGGCGATTGCGAATTGCAGGACGTCGCCGGCGAAGTCGGCTTGCGCGACGTCCGCTACGGTTTCGCCGGCGTGAACCATCTCGGCCAAGAGAAGGACACGTCGAATCCGTATTTCGCGTTCGATCCGTCGAAGTGCATCGTCTGCTCGCGCTGCGTGCGCGCGTGCGCCGACGTGCAAGGCACGTTCGCACTGACGTTGACCGGCCGCGGTTTCGACTCCGCGGTCGCCGCGAGCGAGAGCGAGCCGTTCGCGCAATCCGAATGCGTGTCGTGCGGCGCGTGCGTGCAAGCGTGCCCGACGGCGACGCTGATCGAGAAAGCGGTCATCGAGAACGGTCAACCCGATCGCATCGTGAAGACGACGTGCGCGTATTGCGGCGTCGGCTGCTCGTTCGACGCGCAGCTCAAAGGCGATCAGCTGATTCGCATGGTGCCGGACGCCGACGGCGGCGCGAACGCGGGCCACTCGTGCGTCAAAGGCCGCTTCGCGTGGGGCTATGCGACGCACAAGGACCGCGTCACGACGCCGCAGATCCGCGAGCGCATCGACCAACCGTGGCGGAACGTCGGTTGGGACGAAGCGATCGCGTTCGCGGCGCGGCGCTTCGACGCAATCCGATCGCAGTACGGCCGGCACGCGCTCGGCGGCATCTCGTCGTCGCGCTGCACGAACGAAGAAGTGTTCGTCGTGCAGAAAATGGTTCGCGCTGCGTTCGGCAACAACAACGTCGACAACTGCGCGCGCGTATGCCATTCGCCGACCGGCTACGGCTTGAAGGAAACGTTCGGCACGTCGGCCGGCACGCAAGACTTCAAGTCGATCGATCACGCCGACGTGATCCTGCTGATCGGCGCCAATCCGACGGACGCGCATCCGGTGTTCGCGTCGCGGTTGAAGAGACGATTGCGGCAAGGCGCGCAGCTGATCGTCGTCGATCCGCGCCGCATCGACCTCGTGCGCAGCGCGCACGTCGCCGCACGTCACCACCTGGCACTGTTGCCCGGCACCAACGTCGCGATCATCAACGCGCTCGCCCACGTCGTCGTGACGGAAGGTTTGGTCGACGCAGCGTTCGTCTCGGCGCGCTGCGAGCTCGAATCGTTCGAGCGCTGGCGCGCGTTCGTTGCGAGCGGCGAGTGCTCACCGGAACACGTCGAACACGACGCGGGCGTACCGGCCGCGGAAATCCGCGCCGCCGCGCGGCTGTATGCGAGCGCGCGCAACGCCGCGATCTACTACGGCCTCGGCGTCACCGAGCACAGCCAAGGCACGACGATGGTGATGGGCCTCGCGAATCTCGCGATGGCGACCGGCCACATCGGCCGCGAAGGGGTCGGCGTGAATCCGTTGCGCGGTCAGAACAACGTGCAAGGTGCGTGCGACATGGGTTCGTTCCCGCACGAATTCTCCGGCTATCGCCACATCTCCGACGCCGCGGTACGCGGCGCGTTCGATTCGAAGTGGCAGGTGCACCTCGATGCGGAACCGGGCCTGCGCATCCCCAACATGTTCGCCGAGGCGGTCGCCGGCAGGTTTCGCGGCTTGTACGTCCAAGGCGAAGACGTCGCGCAATCCGATCCGAACTCGGCCTACGTCGCCGACGCCTTGCGCTCGCTCGATTGCCTGGTCGTGCAAGACCTCTTTCACAACGAGACGTCGAACTACGCGCACGTGTTCTTGCCCGGCGACTCGTTCCTCGAGAAAGACGGTACCTACACGAACGCCGAACGGCGCATCAATCGCGTGCGACCCGTGATGGCGCCGCTCGCCGGAATCTCGGAGTGGGAGGCGGTATGCCGCTTGTCGACGGCGCTCGGCTATCCGATGCACTACGCGAGCGCCGCCGAGATCATGGACGAGATCGCGTCGCTGACGCCGACGTTCGCCGGCGTGTCGTTCGCGAAGCTCGACCGCGAAGGCGGCATGCAATGGCCGGTGAACGATGCGGCATCGCTCGGCACCCGCATCCTCCACGAAAACGGCTTCGTTCGCGGCAAGGGCAAATTCTTCCTGACACGCTACGTGCCGACCGACGAGCGCTCGAGCCGCCGCTATCCGCTGTTGCTGACCACCGGTCGCATCCTGTCGCAATACAACGTCGGCACGCAGACGCGCCGCACCGCGAACGTCGCCTGGCACGCGCGCGATCTGCTCGAGATCCATCCGCACGACGCCGAACTGCGCGGCGTCGCCGACGGCGATACGGTCCTGCTGTCGAGCCGCAAAGGCTCGACGACGCTGGCCGCGCACGTCACCGACCGCGTGCCGGAAGGCGTCGTGTACACGACGTTCCACCATCCGGGCACCGCCGCGAACGTCGTCACGACGGAGCATTCCGACTGGGCGACGAACTGCCCCGAATACAAAGTCACCGCCGTCGAAGTGCATCCGACCAACGAACCGACCGACGCCGATGCGTGATCGCCGCGGCGCGGTGACGCGCTCCGTGCAGGCCGACGGAACGACGCAGCGCTGGGGCATCGCCGTCGAGACGCCGGTCGAGATCGGGCTCAACGGCGTACCGTGGACGGTGATGATGGCGACGCCGGTCGATCTCGAAGATCTCGCCGTCGGCCTCGCGCTGACCGAGCGCGTCGTCGCGCGCGATAGCATCCGCGCCGTTTCGGTTCGGCAGTTCCTCGAAGGCATCGCCGTCGATTTGACCGTGCCGCCCGACGCGATCGCGCCGCAGATGCAGCGCCGACGATCGCTCGAAGGGCGGGTCGGCTGCGGATTGTGCGGCGTCGAAGCGTTGGCAAGCCTACCGCCGTTGCCCAACCATTCGACTCCGCCGCGCGCAACCGTCGACGCCCGCGCAGTGAGAGCGGCGTTCGATGCGTTGGCGGCGCGTCAGCCGCTGAACAGCGAGACGCATTCGGTGCACGCGGCGGCGTGGTGTCGGATGGACGGCACGATCGACCTCGTGCGCGAGGACGTCGGCCGCCACAACGCACTCGACAAAGTCGTCGGCGCACTCGCGCGCGCGGCTCGACTCGACGACGACGGCTTCGTGGTGATGACGAGTCGTTGCAGCTTCGAACTCGTCTACAAAGCCGCGACCACGCGCGCGGCGGCGCTCGCGACCATCTCGGCGCCGACGAGTCTCGCGCTCGACTGGTCGAACGCGTTGGGGGTGCCGGTCTTGAGTCGCGCCGCCGATGGTGCGATCGTCGCGTTCCCGTACGAGCCGCCCTCATACGAGCCGCCCAATGCGGCATGACGATCTCGTCAGGATGATCAACCAGATCGCCGAGTTCTTCGACGCGTATCCGCCGGACGAAGCCGCAGCCGGCGTGCAGCAGCACGTGCGCAAATTCTGGGATCCGTCGATGCGCGCGGACATTCTGGCGGTGCGCGACGAACTCGCACCGCGATTGCATCCGATCGCGCGCGTCGCGCTCGATCGTCTGGCGGCGACGCCGTGACGATCCAACGTACCGACATTACCGGCGTCATTCTGTGCGGCGGCTCGGCGCGCCGCTTCGACGGCCGCGACAAACCGCTCGCGTTGTTGCGCGGCTCGATGCTCGTCGAACACGTCCGCGAACGGCTCGCGCCTCAGGTCGGAGCGGTCGTGATCAGTTGCAACCGCAACATGGACGTCTACCGGCGTTGGGGCGACACGGTCGTCACCGACGCCGTGCCCGAACGCGGCCCGCTCGGCGGATTGCTCCCCGCCATGCAGGCGGCGACGACGCCGTTCGTCTTCGCGTGTCCCGGCGACGCGCCGTTGTTGCCGCCGACATTGATCGAGCGTCTGGCGCGAACGCTCGACGGTCGTACCGCCGACGTCGCGTACCCGCACGACGGCGAGCGTCCGCAGCATCTCTTCCTGCTGGTGCGCCGCGCCGCGACGGAGCGCTTGCGCCAGTACCTCGACGCCGGCGGACGCGCGGTGCACGAATGGGCGGAACGGATGCACGCCGTGCGCCTCGACGCGCGTTCCGATCGCGACGCGTTCGTCAACGTCAACTCCGCCGCCGATCTCGCACAACTCAACACGACGCCAGTGCGACAGCGCAGGCCGCACAGACGGTGAAGCTCCGCGTCCAAGACGATTCGATGCGTTTCGCCTGACACGATCGGAAGTCGCTCGTCTCGGCGACGGGCTCGCCGTCGAGTCGGTCTGCCGCTTCGCCGACGGCCGCGCGCTGACGTATGCACCTGACCCTCGCCGACCGCGCGAACGGCGCTGCCCGCTTCGACGCCGATCGGATCGAAGTCGCGTTGCCGCGCGAACACACGATCGCATGGGGCGTGGCGACACCGTGACGCTGCCGAGCGACGCGAGTGAATCGGCCGCGATGGCCGAGAAAGTGACGCGGCGCACCTTGTTAACCGCGACCGCTCAGTGTGCCGTCAACCAGGCCACGCTTCGCTTCCAAGCCGCCCACGTCGCTTCGTGTGCGACGCCGTCTTCGACATGCACACGCAAACGGCTTGGATCAGCCGCGTATGCCGGCGCAAGCGCCGTTTGGAACCGCAACGTCGCCTCCGCGGGCACATGCGAGTCTGCACCGCCGCATTCCAACGCCATCGCCGGGCACGATGAATACGCCGCAAGATGAGTCAGCGGGTTCAACGCATCGTAGAAGAACTGCGCGTAGCGATCGGCCTGGCCTTGATCGATCAATGCGCCGTTCAAATCGCGCATCCCCGGGCGCAACCAATCCGGCGTCGCGATGATCGTCGCGACACAATCGATGCGATGATCGAATCCGGCCGCGGCGATGGCGACGTCACCTCCCATCGAAACGCCGCCGATCGAAACGCCGCTGCTCGCCTCGAACCGACGCGTGGCCCAATCGATGACGCGCGATGCATCGAGCGCGCTTTGGCCGATGATCGGCCACATGTAACGGCGAAAATGACCAAATACGCGGGCGATCAACCCAGCGCGCGTTTCCGTTCCGCGGGCCCCGTGTTGCCACGGGTCGAAGCTGATCGCGACGAAGCCGAGGTTGGACAGATCGATCAGCCGGCGCCCAATTTCCTCCTTGGGATACGAGAATCCGTTCAGCCAAATTATCAGCTGATTGCCGCTTTGGCGCCGTTTCGCGGGCTCCGACCAGATCACCGGGATTCCATCG
>DASRZO010000500.1:0-4813 GCA_035686405.1 Pseudomonadales bacterium
ACGGCAAGGACGGCCGGCTGCAGAACCCGGGCTTCCTCGACTACCGGATTCCGGTGTGCTCCGACCTGCCGTTCATCGACACGCAGATCCTCGAGATTCCGAACCCGGGCCACCCGTACGGCGTGCGCGGCGTCGGCGAGACATCGATCGTGCCGCCGCTCGCGGCGATCGCGAACGCCGTGTCGAATGCGGCCGGCGTGCGGCTGACGCACATCCCGATGTCGCCGCCGCGGATCCTCAAAGCCATCAAGGGTGCGCGCCCGGGCAAGGCCGCATAGTCGCGCGAGCGCAGATGGTCGAAGTGCAGCTATCGGCGTCGTTCCGTGAGTTCGCTGACGGAGCGGCGTCGATCGCGGTCGATGCCGCGACGATTCGCGAGTTGCTGCGCAAGATCGTCGAGCGCTATCCGCGCATGCAACGCCGCGTCGACGAAGGCATCGCCGTGTCGATCAACGGCGAGATCTACCGCGACAGTCGCAACGAGAAAATTCCGGACGGCGCGGAAGTATTCCTGCTGCCGCGCATTCCGGGCGGCTGATCGCACACTTGCACGTGCAATCCCGGCAACGACGGCGTCTGTTTTCAGTCGAACCCCGACCCCGTGGCGCGCGTCTTCGCGCGGCGTGCGCACTCGTACTCGTCGGTTTGCTCGCCGGTTGCACGAGCATGGGACCGACCGCGATCCGCAACGGCCGCCTCGCGTACAACGAAGCGATCGTCGAATCGAACAACCAACAGTTGTTGATGGCCGCGGTGCACGAGCGCTACGAGGAGAATGCGAACCTGCTCGTCGTGTCCGCGCTGACCGCGAACGTCCACGTGAGCGCGCGGGCCGACGCCGAGATCGGCGTCGGCTCCGACAGCAACTATCGCGGCAATCTGGTGCCGTTCAGCGCCGGCATGACGTACGAGGACAATCCGACGATCACGTACGTACCTGTCGCGGGCGGCACGTACGTTCGCCAGCTCACCGCACCCATCGACGTGGCGATGTTCGCGCAGGTCGTACGCACGGCGGCCGAGCCGGATCACGTGTATCGCACGTTGTTGACGAGCGTGAACGGCGTGGCGAATCCCGGATTCGGCGCGGCGAATCCGCGGTTCGAGCGCTTCGTCGATCTGAGCGTCGCGCTGACGCGCGCGGGAATTCTGCAGTGGACCGACGAGTCGATGCCGCCGCTGCAGGGCGTCGCGATCGCGATCGATTGGAGGGGCACCGCGGACGAGCGCGAGTGGTTCGCGCTGCTCGCGCTGACGCCGCCGAAAACGGCGCAGTCGCGCGTCGTGCTGCCGGTGTATTCGACGGCCAAGCCCGTGACCGAGCCCCACATCGCGATCGGCTCGCGGTCCGTTTACGAGTTGCTCGAAATCCTGTCGATGGCGATCGACGTGCCGGGCGACGATGCCACGACCGGCATCGCGCCGCCGCTGACGTTGGGCAAGCCGGTGTTGCCGTTGCACGTCGCGTTCGCGAACAAGGCACCGCAGAGCGCCAGCGTATCGGTCCCGTATCGCGGCGGCTGGTTCTACATCGACGGCGCCGATCAGCCGACGAAACGCTTCTTCCGGTTGGCGAGCACGTTGTGGGGCGCCATGCTCGTCGACGTGGCGCCGCATGCGCCGGCTCCCGTCGTCACCGTTCCGGCGAGCCGATGAAGGCACGGTGCACGCAAATCTCGCGACACCGTCGCCGCGTTGGGCGACGATCGCCGCTCGCCCCAGGAGTCGAATCGACATGAGCAATCCCGCTTCCGGCCAACCCGTCTCCGGCAACCATGTCTCCGGCAAAGTCGTCGTCGTCACCGGCGCCGGTTCCGGCTTCGGTCGGCTCGTCTGTCGCAAGACCGCGGCGCTCGGCGCGAAGGTCGTGTGCGCCGACGTCAACGAAAGCGCGTTGAAGGAAACGGTCGCCGCGACCGAAGCCGCCGGCGGGCGCGCCGTCGGGCGCGTCACCGACGTACGCCGGCTCGCCGACATGCAAGCGCTCGCGCAACTCGCCGTCGAGCGGTACGGCGCGATCGACGTGATGGTCAACAACGCCGGCATCATGCCGCTCGCGTTCTTCGCCGATCACGCGCGCGCGATGGAGGCGTGGGAGCGCTGCATCGACGTCAACATCAAGGGCGTGCTGAACGGCATCGCCGCGGTGCACGACCAGATGATCGCGCAGGGGCGCGGCCACGTCGTGAATCTCTCGTCGATCTACTCGAACTTCCCCGTCGCGGGTGCGGCCGTGTACGCGGCGAGCAAATCGGCGGTGAATTTCTTCTCCGAAGCGCTGCGCGTCGAATCGCAGGGCAAGATCAAAGTGACGAACGTGCGCCCGACCGGCGTGCCGGCGACCGGCCTCGCGGGCGCGATCGTCAATCAAGCGGCGATCGTCGGCATCCTCGGCCAGAACGCGCCGGCGTATCTGCAGCAGATGCAGGCGTTTGCGGCGGGCGAGCTGCCGGCCGAGTACTCCGACGCGGAGAACATCGAGTACTACGCGCTGGCGCCGGAACACCTGGCGGATCAGATCGTCTACGCGATCGATCAGCCGTGGGGTGTGTCGATCAGCGACATCACGGTGCGTGCGTCCGGCGACCGTTACGTGCTCTAACGATTCACTCAAGGCGCGCGGCCGGGCGCTACGCCGAGTCGCGACGTGCGATGGGGAGGATTTTGCCGATGTCCGTAGAGCAGTTGACCGCGACCGTCATCGAATTGCCCGACGGTCGCTACCTCGCGTTCAAGGAGTTCGGTGATCCGAACGGCGTGCCGGTGTTCTGTTTCCACGGTACGCCGGGATCGCGGCTGCAAATCGCGCCGACGTCGAATAGACCGGTACCGCCGGGTATCCGCTTGATCGCGCCCGATCGGCCCGGCTATGGGCTCTCGACGTACTACGCCGGGCGTCGACTCGTCGATTGGCCGGGCGACGTCGCCGCGCTCGCCGACTACCTCGGCATCGATCGCTTCGCCGCGATGGGCATCTCGGGCGGTGGACCCCACGTGCTCGTGTGCGCGCACGCGCTCGCCGCGCGCCTCATCGGCGTCGCTTGTGTCAGCGGCGTGGGTCCGCTCGGCGATCCGAAGGCGAACGAGAACATGATGTTCCTGAACCGCGCGTTGAACGTGCTGACGCAGCACGCCCGGCCGGTGATGGTCGGCATGATGCGGTTACAGGCTCGCGCCATGCAGCGCGACCCCGACGCGGCCTACGACGGGCTGGTGAAGCGGCTGCCGCAAGCCGATCGCGACGTGCTCGCGGATCCCGAATTTCGCGCGCAAATGCTCGACGATTTCCGCCGCAGTTCGCCGACGTCGGCGCTCGCCGCCGCGCAGGACTTCGAGATCTTCGCGGCCGACTGGGGCTTCTCGCTCGGCGACATCGAGATCCCGGTGCACTTCTGGCAGGGCGGCGTCGACCGCAACGTGCCGGCGCACCACGCGGAACTGATGGCGTCGCGCACGCCGCACGCCGTGATGCACCGCTATCCGGACGAGGGCCACTTCCTCGTCGTGCGACGCATCGCCGAGATCGTCGCGACGATCACGGCCTGAGCGGGATCGCGACGCTGCCGATCGCCGAGAACTTGGCGTGTCCGCTCGACGGACTGCCGCTGGCGCGCGCGGACCGGCGTTACGCGTGCGCGAGCGGCCACAGCTTCGATATCGCGCGGCAGGGCTACCTCAATCTGCTGCCGGTGCAGCACAAGCAGTCGAAGGATCCCGGCGACAGCGCGGCGATGGTCGCGGCGCGGAGCGCGTTCCTGGACAGCGGCGCGTTCGAGCCGATCGCGGCCGAGTTGAGCCGTTGGGTGAGTGCGCGGCTCGTTGCGGCGTCTCGTGCGCACGCGTGCGTACTCGATGCGGGCTGCGGCGAGGGCTACCACCTCGTGCACCTGTTGCGCTCGCTCGGGGCCCAACGACTCGACGCGCGCGTCGCGTTGATCGGGATGGACATCTCGAAGCCGGCGATCCTCGCGGCGGCGCGACGCAGCAAGCGAATCACCTGGCTCGTTGCGAGCAACAAGCGGCCGCCGTTGTTGCCCGGCACCGTGGACGTCGTCTGCAGCACGTTCGGTTTTCCACTGTTCGAGCAATTCGCAACGTTGCTCGCGCCCGGCGGCCGGATCGTGCTCGTCGACGCAGGGCCGGAACATCTGATCGAGCTGCGTCGCGTCGTGTATCCGACGATCGAGAAGGACGGACCGCTGCGTCTCGAGGCGACGGCCGCCGGTTTGTCGCTGATCGAAACGCGGCCGCTGAGTTATCGGCGCACGCTCGATTCGAACGCGCAGATCCTGAATTGGCTCGCGATGACGCCGCACGCGTTTCGCATCGGTCCGCGCGGGCGACAGGCGGCGAGCGAACTGCACCGTATCGACGTCACGGTCGACGTGGTGTTCCGGGTGCTGCGACGGGCGACGGAGTCGTAGTCTCGAGCGCGCGTCCATCGCGCTCGGATGCGCCGCGACCCCCGCGTTCCGAGCAAAAGATGCCCGCGAAGACCAGGCCGAGTGCGGCCGCGTGATACCAGTGGAATGCTTCGTCGAGAAACACCACGGCGAGCGCGGAGGCGAACACGGGCGTGAGGTTCACGAACAGACCCGCACGCGCGGGACCGATGATCTCGACGCCGTGAATGAACAGGATCTGACCGAGAAACGACGGCCCGATCGCGATCGCGACGATCAGCGCCCAGCCCGTCGGCGTGGGCCACAGCGCGTGGCCCAGGCTCCATTCGACTGCGGCGAACGGTAGCGACGTCAGGAACGCAGCAGCCGCGAGCACGGCGAAGAACGACAGCGGCGACACGACCGGCCGC
>DASRZO010000501.1:0-24412 GCA_035686405.1 Pseudomonadales bacterium
ACGGTGATCGCGAGCTCGATCCCGCCGAACCTCGTTTACAAAGGCTATTCCATCGTTCGTGAGGACGGCACGGTCGTCAAAAAGGTTGCGCCGCAGTTGACGCCGGCCGAGGTCGAGAAGCGGGATCGCGAACTTGCCGAGCAGAAGAAGCGCGAGCAAGACGGCGAGGCGCGCCGTCATCACGACGAAGACCTGGTGAAATTGTATGCGTCGCCGCACGACGTCGAAGAAGCGCGTGACCGCAAGCTGGTGTCGATTCAAGCGGCGATCGCGCAGAACACGTCGAACATCCAGCAACTGAAACTGAAGAAGGAGCGCTTCGAAACCGAAGCGGCCGCGCGCGAGCGCGACGGACAACCGCCGTCGCCGGATATCCTCGATAACCTCAAGATTCTCGATACGCAGATCGCTGACAAGGAACGCGATGTGGCAGCGCGTCAGCAGGAGCTGCAACGGACGAAGGATCAGTTCCAGCTCGATCTCGATCGGGTGAAGTTGCTCTATTCGCCGGGCACCAACGAGTCTCCGACGACGCCCGTTGGAACGTCCACGCGCGCGCCGACGATCAACACGTCCGCGAGCGCTGCGCAGGTCCAGTAACGAGCGCGCTACGGCGCGACGGGGAACAAAGCGCCGGACAAAATCGTCCAGTGACTCGTCCATTCGAGCGTCGGCTTCACTTTGAATTCGCTGCGCACGAATTGATTGATCCGACCCTCGGCGACCGACAACAACAGATTCGCAGCCGTATGCGGTGGCGCCCGTTCGACGAAGTCGCCGCGCGCGCCGCCCTCGCGCAGGATCTGCCGCAACTGCGTCTCGAGTCGGTCGAAGAACTGCCGCATGCGCACACGCAGTCGCTCGGTTTCGCCCTGCAGCGCGTCGCCCGCGAGCAGCCGCGCGAATCCGGGATTGCGCTCGGCGAACGACAGCAGCAGCAGCACCAGGTTGCGACAGCGGCCTTCGGCCGACGTTTCCTCTTCGAGAATCCGGCTGATGCGCGTGAAGACGCTGGTTTCCATGAATTCGATCAGCCCTTCGATCATCTTCGCCTTGCTCGGGAAGTGCCGATACAGCGCCGCCTCCGATACGCCGACATGACGTGCGAGCGCGGCGGTCGTGATGCGCGAGCCGGGGCTTTCCTCCAGCATCATCGCGAAGGCTTCGAGAATTTCTTGGCGTCGGTTGCCGCGCGTCATGAATTCGAACGGCGGATCAACGTGCCGACGCCGGTGTCGGTGAACACCTCGAGCAGCACGGCGTGATGGATACGACCGTCGATGATGTGGGCGCTGCGCACGCCGCCCGCGACCGCGTCGAGCGCGCAACGCACCTTCGGCAACATGCCGCCGTGGATCGTGCCGTCGGCGATCAACGCGTCGACGTCGGCGAGCGAAAGCCCCGTCAATGTATTGCCCGACTTGTCGAGGATGCCTGCCGTGTTGGTCAGCAACATGAGCTTCTCGGCGCCGAGGTGCGCGGCGAGGGAACCCGCGACGGTGTCCGCGTTGATGTTGTACGACTCGCCTTTCGAACCGACGCCGATCGGCGCGATCACCGGAATGAAGCCGGCGCCGACGAGCGTGTCGACGACACCGCGGTTGATGGCTTCGATCTCACCGACATGGCCGATGTCGATGATCTCGGGTGCTTTGAGTTCGGGCGAGTCGCGGTGCAGCTTCAGTTGATGCGCTTGGATCAGCTGTCCGTCTTTGCCGGTGATGCCGACCGCGCGCCCCCCGACGGCATTGATCAGCGACACGATGTCTTGATTGACGAGCCCGCCGAGTACCATTTCGACGACGTCCATCGTCGCGGCGTCGGTCACGCGCATGCCGTCGACGAATCGCGTCGGTATTTTCAGCTTCTCGAGCAACTCGCCGATCTGCGGTCCACCGCCGTGGACGACGATCGGATTCATGCCGACCAGCTTCATCAACACGATGTCGCGAGCGAACGTTTGCGTCAGTTCGTCGGTGATCATCGCATTGCCACCGTACTTCACGACGATCGTCGAGCCTTGGAACTTGCGGATATACGGCAGCGACTCGGTGAGAACGTTGGCAATACTCACCGCTTGAGACGACGAAATCGGCATCGAACTGTCTTTCCCCCTAGAACGCGAGCTTCGAGTCTATTTTTTTCAACTGCTCGCGGAATACGTTCTGAATTCGATCGAGCGCGGATTGACCGTCCGCTTCGAAGCGCAACGTGAGGACCGGGCTCGTATTGGACGGCCGCACCAAGCCCCAGCCGTCGGCGTAGTCCACACGAATCCCGTCGATCGTCGTGACCGTTCCCTCGCCGAATTTCCCTTCCTTGGCCAACTTTTCCATGATGGTGAACTTTGCGGCATCAGTCGTGTTCACCTTGATTTCCGGCGTCATGAACGTCACCGGGAACTCTTCGAACAGCTTACCGACCGACTTCGATTCGGCGCCGACGATTTCCAACAGGCGCGCTGCGCTGTAGAGCGCGTCGTCGAAGCCGTACCACCGTTCTCCGAAGCAGATGTGGCCGCTGAACTCGCCCGCGAGCAAGGCGCCGGTTTCCTTCAGCTTCGCCTTCATGTGCGAGTGGCCGGTCTTCCACATGATCGGCCGGCCGCCGTACTCGCTCACGAGCGAATTGAGGTGCCGGCTGCATTTGACGTCGAAAATGATGTCCGCGCCGGGATTGCGGCCGACGATGTCGCGTGCGAACAGCATCAATAGTTTGTCGGGCCAAATGATGTCGCCGCGCTCGGTGACGACACCGAGACGATCGCCATCGCCGTCGAATGCGAGGCCGAGATCGGCGCGTTCGGCTTTGACCTTGGCAATGAGGTCCTGCAGGTTGTGCGGGTCCGCCGGATCGGGGTGGTGGTTCGGGAAGTTGCCGTCGACTTCGCAGAAGAGCGGCACGACTTCGCAGCCGAGCTCCGACACCAGCCTCGGCGCGACCGAACCGGCAACGCCGTTGCCGCAATCGATGACGACCTTCATCGGTTGCGCCACTGCGACGTCGTTCAGCACGCGATCCAGGTAGTGATCGACGAGATCCATCTCGTCGAACTCGCCTTCGCCTTCGCTCAAGCGGTTGCCTTCGATGCGCTCGCGCAGCTTTTGAATGCGCGCTTCGGCGAGCGTTTCGCCGGCGAGCACCATCTTCAGCCCGTTGTACTCCGGCGGATTGTGCGAACCGGTGATCATGATGCCGGTGCCGGTGTCGAGCGCGTATGTCGCGTAGTACAACAGCGGCGTCGGTACGACGCCGATGTCGGTGACGTCGATACCGCCTTCGGTGAGCCCGCGCGCCAACGATTTCTTGAGCTTCGGGCTCGACAGGCGTCCGTCGCACGCAATGACGGCGCGCGACATCTTCAGTTGGCGGGCTTCGGCGGCGAACGCACGGCCGACCCAGTAGACGACGTCTTCGGTGAGATTCGTCGTGACGATGCCGCGGATGTCGTACGCGCGAAAGATCGACGGATCGAGCTTGAGACCGAGGTCGAGCGGGGACACTTCTTCCGACACCTCTATCGACGGCAGGCCGAATTTGTCGTCATCGTCGGACGAGCGCACGTCGAGGAAATCGTCCTCTTCGTCGTCGGCATCGGTTGCCGCTTCCGCCGGCTCTTCAAGGGGTACGACCTTCGCGCCTTTCGCCGACGGCTTCTTGTCGGCCGCGGCGGGCTTTACCGAACCAGTTTTTTTTGTCGGCGCCGGCCGCGCCTGATCGGGGTCCGGCGGCACGCGCTTCGCGAAGCGATTTGCGGCGACGGCGATCTGCTGGAACATCGAGAGGTTGTAGCGGTCGATGTTGCCGCCGCGCCCGCGCACGATCCGGGTGACGTAGTCGATCAGCGTGGCACTGTCGCTCGCCAGCGCGCGAAAGAGTCGCGAGAAGCCGAGGTAGATGCCGGCGAGGATCAGTGCGATGGCAACGCCCAGTGGCGTCCACAGCCACGCGGCGCTGACGACGCTGTCGGTCGCTGCATCGATCGGCTTGAACACCAGCGTCCACGTCGGCGCGTTCAACTTGATGCGAACCGGTGCGCCGCCTTCGCCTTCGGTGCCGTATTGCATGACGGCGCGCGGTGTCGCGCTCTCGAATTGTTGTTCGATCTGCACGAGCCCGAGATTGTCCGGAAGGAGCTTCAACGGTTGATAGAAGAAATCCATCGAGATTGCGGCGAACAACACGCCGACGACGGTGCCGCCGTCGGTGATCGGTTTCGCGACGTAGAACATGGGCCGCTGATTGACTTGCGAAGCTTCCGGGCCGACGTACTCCTGCGTTTCGGCACGTTTGATCACGTCGAGCGCGGCGAATGAGATCGGCGTCTTGGCGTTCAGATCGACCTCGGCGCGCCCCTTCGGAATGATGTCGACGCGTTCGGATGCCGAGATGAGTTGCTTGAGGCGCTGGTTCTGCGTGCCGATCGTCGCCGGGTCGTACGTGGTGAGCGCCGAGATCGTTTCTTTCGCGGCTGCCGCGTCGCTCAGCTCGCGCTGCAGCGCTGCAAGCCGAACATTGAAGTAGTTCGCGTAGTTTTGCGCCTGTAAGGCTTGCATGTCTTGGCGGTGATTGGCGTTCGCCGGACGCACGACAGTCGTCCACACCAAGATTGCAGCGACGACCACGCCGCCCACCGCGAGGCCGATGGCGATCAGTGCATACGACCAGAGCCCTTCCGTCATGCCGTGCGCAGCGCCGCGATCGGGCGTGCTCAGCGGCTCAACGGTCTCGTCGGGCTTGTCCGGTTTCTCCGCCTTCTCGGCTTTGTCCTTCGCCACGGGTCTGTTCTTCTTCGAATCGTCAGGATGGTAGTGCGCGTGATTGGGACTGGCTAGCCGCGCGGCGTTTCATCTCGTGCGCGATGCGCTCGATCAATGCTCGCGCGACCGCCGATTTCGTCGCCAAGTCGAGGCGCGCTTCACCGTCGCGCGTGATGACGGTGACGGCGTTGTCGTTGCTGTCGAAGCCGATGCGATGATCCGACACGTCGTTCAGCACGATCATGTCGAGGCCTTTTTTTACGAGTTTGGCGCGGGCGTTGGCGAGGGTGTCTTCCGTTTCCGCTGCGAAGCCGACGACAAACGGGCGAGCGCGATGACGCGCGACGCTCGCAATGATGTCGGGGTTCTGCACGAGATCGAGCGAGATGCCGGCGTCGGACGACTTCTTGATCTTCTGCGCGTGCGCGGCGGCGGGGCGGTAGTCGGCGACGGCGGCGACACCGACAAAAAGGTCGCAGCGTTCGACATGCGCGAGCACCGCGTCGTGCATCTGTTGCGCGGTCGTGACGTCGACGCGGGTGATGTCCGTCGGTGTCGACAGTGCGACCGGACCGGTGATCAACGTCACGGTCGCGCCCGCATCGCGCGCTGCTGCGGCGACAGCGAACCCTTGTTTGCCGGAACTGTTGTTGCTGATGTAGCGCACCGGATCGATCGGCTCGCGCGTTGGACCCGCGGTGACGAGTACGCGACAACCTCGCAATGGCTGCGGGCCGAACAACAGCTCGAGTTCGTCGCACAGTGCGGCGGGTTCTTGCATCCGCCCAGGCCCGAATTCGCCGCAGGCCTGCGGACCGTCGTCCGGACCCCAAATCTTCACACCGTCGGCGACGAGCCGAGCGACATTGCGCTGCGTCGCCGCGTGCTTCCACATCTGATGGTTCATCGCCGGGGCGATCGCGATCGGACACACGGCGGCGAGGCACAGGGCGGTCAAGAGATCGTCCGCGTGGCCGTTCGCCATTCGCGCAAGCGTGTGTGCTGTCGCTGGCGCGACGACGATCGCGTCCGCCCAGCGTGAGAGCTCGATATGTCCCATCGCGGCTTCTGCGGTCGCATCCCACAGGTCGGTCCGGACCGGTCGCCCGGATACCGCCTGCAACGTCGTCGGTGTCACGAACTGCGCCGCGGCGCGCGTCAGGACGACCTGCACGACTGCGCCTCGGGCGGTCAGTTGGCGCACAAGTTCTGGGGTTTTGTACGCAGCGATGCCGCCGCTGACGCCCAGTAGGATGTGTTTGCCGTCGAGGGACATCGACTCGTCCGAACCAAACCGGTGCCTAAGATACCACTTCGAGGCGAGCGCACACTGACGGGCGCGTGCAGTACACACGCGGCGCACCTCACAGATCGACGCATGAAGATCAACGACTGGCCCCCTGACGAACGCCCGCGCGAACGACTGCTGGCTCAAGGCTCTGCCGGGCTGTCGGACGCCGAGTTGGTCGCCGTCCTGCTCCGTACCGGAGGCGGCGGGAGCGACGCCGTCGAGCTGGCTCGGGCCCTGCTCCGCGAGTACGGCTCGCTGCGCGCTTTGCTCGATACACCGGTAGCGGATCTGGTGCGGCGCCCCGGCCTGGGTCCGGCGAAGGCGGCGGTGCTCGCAGCGGCGCTGGCGCTGTCCGAGCGTTACCTTGCGTGCGCGATCGTGCGTGAAGAGGTGTTCGGGGCGTCCGCCGATGTCCGCAGGTATCTGCGGGCTCGGCTCGGCGGGCGGTTACGCGAGGTCTTCTGCGCGATGTTTCTGGACGCGCAGCATCGGCTGATCGCGTTTCGCGAACTCTTCCTCGGAACGATCGACAGCGCCGCGGTCCATCCGCGCGAAGTTCTGCGCGAAGCGTTGTCGTTCAACGCGGCGGCGGTCATCTTCGTGCACAACCATCCGTCCGGCGTCGCCGAGCCGAGCACGAGCGACATGCGCATCACGGATCGCCTGCGCCACGCGCTGCAGTTGATCGACGTGCGCGTGTTGGATCACATCGTCGTCAGCGCCGACGCGACGGTGTCGATGGCCGAGCGCGGCTTGCTGTGACAGGACCCCTCTGGTATAAAGCGCGGCTCTTTATTCCCCGGCAACGACGAGACCGCCATGACGCAAGTCTGCCAAGTCACCGGCAAGCGGCCGCAGAGCGGCAACAACGTATCGCACGCGAAGAACCGCACGCGACGCCGTTTCGAACCGAATTTGCACTACCACCGCTTTTGGCTCGACGGCGAGAAGCGTTACGTGCGCCTACGCGTATCGGCGGCGGGCATGCGCGTGATCGACAAACGCGGCATCGACGCAGTCGTCGCCGACATCCGTAAGCGCGGCGACAAGGTCTGAACATGCGCGACAAAATCAAAATGGTTTCGAGCGCCGGCACGGGTCATTACTACACGACCGATAAGAACAAGCGGACGATGACCGACAAGCTCGAGTTGAAGAAGTACGACCCGGTCGTTCGTAAGCACGTGATCTATCGCGAAGCGAAGATCAAGTAGCCCCTTCACCGGCTTGTTGGCGCGGCTCGCGTCAGCAGTAGGTGCCCCCACCGATCCACCGTTCCGCGCCACTGCGTGTCGACGAAGGTTGTTGCCATCGTCTCGACGATCAGCGCCGGGCCGACGACGACTTGATCCGGCGCGAGTTCGTCGCGCTGAAATAGCGGAACATTGGACGCTTCGTTGGTCGCCACGTGCGCGCGCGGCTTCGCGGGCTCGCACCGATCGATCTCGGGCAAGGCAATCGGCTCGCGTGGCGCGGTGAGTTCGCAACGCACGTTGACGATCTCGACCGGTACGTTCAGCGCATGCCCATAGCGGGCGCGATGCTGCGAGTGAAACGATGCGACGACTGCAGCGCGCGACGTCCAGCGCTCGGACAACGCGAAGCTCTGGCCGCGGTAGCGCAGATCCACCGACCGAATCTCGACGATGTCGCGCGCGTCCGCTCCGTCATCGATGAGTTCGTTTCGTGCGGGGGCCGATAGCGCGGCGAACGATGCGTCGAGGTCGGCATCGCTCAACGCGTCGATCGTTCGGTTGATCGTCCGGACACGTTGCCGCATCGGGGCTGCGCACAACATCCCGAGTGCCGAGAAGACGCCGCAGTGCGCAGGAACCACGATCTCGCGAATGTCGAGTTCGGTCGCGAGCGCGCAGACGTGCAATCCTCCGGCGCCGCCGAACGACATCAGCGCGAAGTTCCGCGGGTCGTGACCGCGTTCGAGCGAGATCAGACGCAACGCCCGCGCCATGTGTTGGTTTGCGAGAGCGACGATGCCGGCCGCCGCATATTCGATGCCGACGCCGAGCGGTTTCGCGATGCGTGCGACGGCTGCGCGAGCGAGATCGGGGCGCAACGTCATCGAACCCGCGAGACGCAGCGAGGCGGGTAAACGCCCGAGCACGACGTTGGCGTCGGTGACGGTGGGCTCCGTACCACCGAGCCCATAACAGGCGGGTCCCGGCTTCGCAGCGGCCGAGCGTGGACCGACCTGCAAGGCACCGCCGTCATCGAGAAACGCGATCGAGCCGCCGCCGGCCGCGATCGTGTGGATATCCGCCATCGGAACGGCAACGGGATACGGCCCGATCCGCGCCTCGTTCGTGATGACGGGCCGCTCCCCGAGCAGGGACACGTCCGTCGACGTACCGCCCATGTCGAACGTCATGAGGTCGATTCGTCCGAGCGCCGCACCGATGCATCGCGCGGCGGCGAGTCCGCCGGCTGGCCCCGACAGCAGGAGGTTCACGGCATGGCGTTGCGCTTGGTCAGCGCCGATGGTGCCACCCGAAGACTGCATGACGAGCACGCGGGACGGGGCGACGGCGCGCGCGAGCCGCGCGAGATAGCGCTCGACCACTGGACCGAGCCAGGCATTCAGCCACGTTGCGATGCCGCGTTCGTATTCGCGGTATTCCGGCAGGACGCTCGACGAGCGACAGACGAACCCGAGGTCCGCGATCGCAGCTTCGACCGCGCGTTCGTGTGCGTCATCGACGTAGCTGTATAGCAGGTTGATCGCGATCGCTTCGGGTGCGAGCGCGAGCAGCGTGGCACGCAGTTGTGCAAGATCGCCCGGGGTGATCGGCTCGATGATCTCGCCCGTTGGGGTCAGCCGGCCCGGAACGCCGACGCAAAGCGCCTCGGGTACGGGGTTCGCCGGTTCGCTCGGATTGAAGCTATAGAGTTCGCGGCGATTCTGGCGGGCGAGTCGCAACACGTCAGTGAAGCCGCGGTTGGTCACGTACGCAGTTCGGACGCCGTTGCCTTCCAAGGCCGCGTTCGTCGCCACGGTGCTGCCGTGAACGAACATGACGGCGCCGCGTCGAACGGCGTCACCGATGCCAAGTTCGGCGATGCCGCGTTCGATCGCGAGCGATGGATCGTCGGGCGTCGACAGCACTTTGTGCAGCC
Organism: Pseudomonadales bacterium; assembly: GCA_035686405.1. GTDB lineage: Bacteria > Pseudomonadota > Gammaproteobacteria > Pseudomonadales > Azotimanducaceae > DATJGR01. Next base: position 9,184 of record DASRZO010000501.1, read on the forward strand.
GCAATGCCGTGCCATCGAGCAAGACGAAGTCGGTAAATGTTCCTCCGGTATCGACGCCGAGTAACATCGGTGGCTCAGGTCATCCGTGTCGATGAAGAGCGAGGGATTGTAGGCGGATGCCGGAACTGCCTGAAGTGGAGACCACCCGCCGAGGGATCGAGCCGTCGATTCGCGGCCGCCGGATCTCGGGATGGCAGCTGCGGCAGCCGCGCCTGAGATGGCCGGTCGAGCTGCCCGAGCGATTGCGCGGCGAACGCGTGCATCGGGTGCTGCGTCGCGCCAAGTACCTGATTCTCGAGACCGACAGCGGCGCGCTGATCGTGCATCTCGGCATGTCAGGGAGTCTGCAGCTGGCGAAAGTCGGAGCCGTCGCCGGGCGCCACGACCACGTCGACCTCGAGTTCGACGACCGCCGCGTATTGCGACTCACGGATCCGCGTCGGTTCGGCAGCATTCATTATCACGCGGGAGATTGGCGCAGGCATTGGTTGATCAGCAGGCTCGGGGTCGAACCGCTCGACGCCGCATTTACCGGCGAGTACCTATATGCGCTCTCCCGGGGCCGACGCGCCGCGGTGAAGCTCTTCTTGATGGACCCACACGTGGTGGTCGGCGTCGGCAACATCTACGCGAACGAGTCGCTCTTTCGGGCCGGCATCCGGCCGCGCTTGGCGGCCGGACGCATCACACGCGATCGCTACGAAGCACTGGCTGAATCGGTGCGGGTCGTGCTGCGCGCCGCCATCGATCAGGGCGGCACGACGCTGCGCGATTTCGTCGACGAATCGGGCAGGCGAGGCTACTTCAGCCAATCCCTGAACGTTTACGGGCGCGAGGGCCTCCGCTGCTACCAATGCGGCTCGATCCTGAAGGGGCTCAGGCTCGGCCAGCGCGCCACCGTCTACTGCCCGAACTGCCAACGATGACGCGAAATCGGTACCGGACCGGTGGTACAGTGCATAGGCCAATGAACTTGAGACATTCGGCCATGCGGAATTCCATCAAAAGTCGGCTGCTCACCGCGCTGGTCGTCGCGACCGTCAGCGCGCCCGTGTGGGCCGTGGGGAACGAAGACAACCAAGGTGACTTCGCGATGGCGGGCGACCTGCTCGTCGCGCGGCCATTCGGCGTCGTCTGGACCGTGGCGGGGAGCGCGCTCTTCGTCGTCAGCCTGCCGTTTACGGCGCTGGGCGGAAACGTCAAGCAAGCCGCGAACACGCTGGTGATCGGTCCTGCGAAAGAAACGTTCGTCCGTTGCTTGGGTTGCACGACCTCGGGCCGCTACGTCGACCCGAACGAAGTCTCGCGCTAAATCGCTGTGGCTCCGCCGGCCGGCCCGCAGCGCGGGCTCCGCCCCGGGGGGCTACGCCGTCGGCGGGCTCGCGCGCCGGGCCCGCAGCGCATCGGCAACGATCGGATCGACGAACTTCGACACATCGCCGCCGAGCGATGCGATCTCGCGAACGAGTGTCGACGAGATGAAGGAACAACTTTTCGACGGCAGTAGGAATACATACTCGATCGTCGGTTCGAGTTCGGTATTCATCTCCGCCATCTGAAATTCGTATTCGAAATCCGCCATCGTGCGCAGTCCGCGCAGGATGAAGCGCGTGCCCATCGTGTTCGCATAGTCGACGAGTAGGCCGTGGAAGCGGTCGACCGTGACGCGTGGACCGAACGGCGCCAGCACCTTCTCGCACAGTCTGATTCGATCGAGCAGCGCGTCGGAGCCGGCCTTCTGAGCCGACGTCCCGATCGCAAGAACGACGTCGTCGAAAAGACTCAACGCGCGCTTCACGAGATCGGTGTGTCCGTTCGTGATCGGGTTGAACGTCCCCGGATAAATCACAGTCGTCAAGTTCGCATCCCCAACCCAAGAAGGGTGTCCCCGCCAGGAACGGCGCGATGGTATCGGAAACTGCGGCGCAATCTCAAACGATGCGCTTCAACAGTAGGGACGCCACGGCCCCCGTTCGTGTCTGTTTCAAGGTTTCCCAACGCTCGAGGTTCGGCGCCGTGTCGACGCTCGACTCGACGTATACGATCGAGTGCGCGTGCAGGTGTGGGCCGACCGCGAGTTCCGCGAGCGCGGCCGTAAGCAGCGCCGAGGCAAACGGCGGGTCGAGAAACACGATGTCCCACGCGCGATGGCTGCCGCGCAGGAACGCGAGCGCGGAAGCGCGTTCGATCACGCACGCCGTCGCATCGAGGCGGTGGGCGTTCTCGCGCAGTGCCTTGACGACGATCGGATCGGTGTCGATCAGCGTTGCCGACGCCGCGCCGCGCGACAGCGCTTCGAAGCCGAGCGCACCGGAGCCGGCGAACAGATCGAGGCAGTGTGCGCCGTCGATCGCGGCCGCCAACCAGTTGAACAATGTGACGCGCGCGCGATCGGGCGTCGGGCGCAACGTCGGTCGATTCGGGAACGCGAGCTTTCGTCGTTTCCACTTCCCGCCGATAATGCGGACTTCGTTCACGCTTGGGCTTCTCAGGTTGAACGCGCGAGTAGAAAGAGAACGATTGTGGGCCAATCCGAGGCGAATACCGAGCGAGGTTTTTTCCGTCGTTTGCGCGGCGGGCTTGCGAAGACGCGCAGTCAACTCGCTGCGGGCATCGGCAACCTGCTGCTCGGAAAAAAAGCGATCGACGATGAGGTGCTCGAAGAGCTCGAGACGGGCCTGCTGCGGGCCGACGTCGGCGTGGAAGCGACGCAGCGGATCATGGAATCACTCGCCCAGCGGGTGAAGCGCAAACAACTCGCGGACACGGTGGCGCTCCATGCGGCGCTACGCAGCGAATTGATCGAGCTGCTGCAACCCGTCGCGCGGCCGTTGGTCGTCGATCCTACGGCGCGCCCCTTTGTCGTGTTGGTCGTCGGCGTCAACGGCGCGGGCAAGACGACGACGATCGGCAAGCTCGGGAAGCGGTGGAAGGACGACGGCAAATCGGTGCTCCTCGCCGCGGGCGACACATTCCGCGCGGCGGCGGTCGAACAGTTGAAGACGTGGGGCGAGCGCAATCAGATTCCGGTCGTTGCGCAACAGCAGGGTTCGGACAGCGCGTCGGTCGTGTTCGATGCCGTCCGCGCGGGTCAGGCGCGCGGCGTCGACGTGGTGATCGCCGATACCGCGGGCCGGCTGCAGGCGAAGGTGAACTTGATGGAAGAGCTCGCCAAGATCAAACGCGTCGTCGGCAAACTGGATCAGCGTGCGCCGCACGCGGTGCTGTTGGTGCTCGACGGCAGCGTCGGTCAGAACGCGCTGTCGCAAGTGAAGGAATTCGACGCCGCGGTCGGCGTCACGGGACTCGTCGTGACGAAGCTCGATGGTACGGCGAAGGCTGGCGTGCTGTTCGCTATCGCGCAGCGCAGTGCGCTGCCGATCCATTTTGTCGGTGTCGGCGAAGCGGTCGAGGACTTGCGGCCGTTCGAGCCGGAGGCTTTCGTCGACGCACTGCTTGCCCGCGACGGAAGCTGACGGCTCGATGAGCCACATCGAATTTCGCAACGTCACTAAGCGCTTCGACAACGGTGCGGAGGCGCTGCGCGGCGTCTCGCTGTCGTTTGACGAAGGATCGATGACGTTCCTGACGGGCCATTCCGGCGCCGGCAAGAGTACGTTCCTGCGCCTGTTGCTTCGGCTCGATTTGCCGACGGGAGGACAGATCCTCGTCAACGGTGTCGACATCGCGGAACTCGACGAACGTCGCATCCCGACCTATCGCCAGAATCTCGGCGCCGTCTTCCAGGATCATCACCTGCTGACCAATCGCACGGTCTACGACAATGTCGCGTTGCCGCTGCGGGTGCGAGGGATGCTCGAGCGCGATGTGGGCCGACGCGTTCGGGCGGCGCTGTCGCGGGTCGGCTTGCTCGAGAAAGAGCGAATGCTGCCGCCGCACTTGTCGACCGGCGAGCAGCAACGCGTCGGAATTGCACGCGCAGTCGTGTGTCGGCCGCGGTTGCTGCTAGCAGACGAGCCGACCGGCAATCTCGACCCGGAACTGTCGCGCGACATCATGCGTCTGTTCGAGCAGTTTCATGAGGTCGGCACGACGGTGATCATCGCGAGCCACGAGCGCGCACTGATCGACGGCATGGGCAAACCGATCATCGAATTGGCGCACGGCCAGGTGGCGTCGGGAGCGAAAGATGGCGACGCAGTCGCGCAAGTCGGCTGACCCCTTCGGTCCCGGTGTCGCCGGCGGCGCGCGAAACACCGGCGATCGGATCACACGCTGGTTCAGGGACCATCGGCGGATCGGTGCCGATAGCTTGATCTTCATCAGTCAGCGGCTCGGCACCAGTGTCCTGGTGTGGCTGTTGATCGGCATCTCACTCGCGCTACCGGGCGGCCTGTATTTATTGCAGATGAATTTGGCGCTGATGAGCGAACGCTGGGAAGGCCGGCCGGGCATGACCGTGTATATGAAGGTAGACGCTGAACCGTCGCTCGCGGCCGCGTTGCGGGACGATATCGCTACCGACCCCGCCGTCGAACGGGTGACGCTGATATCGGCCGACGCTGCACTCGCAGAGTTCCAGAAATTCACGGGTGTGGCCGATGCGCTCGCGCAACTCGATCGCAACCCGCTGCCCGGATCGTTGCGCATCGTGATGAAGGCGGGGACCACACCGGAACAGTTCGACGATGTGGCGACCCGAGTGCGCGCCCGCGCCGGCGTCGATGAAGTGGCGGTCGAAAAGACATGGCTCGAGCGAGTGCAAGCGATCACTGACGTCGTGCGGCGTCTGGGGTGGATCCTGGCCGTGTTGTTCGGTGGTGCGGCGGTCCTGGTCACGGCGACGTCGGTGCGGCTCGCGATCGAGTCGCGCCTCGAGGAGCTACGGGTGATGAAACTGGTGGGAGCGACGCACGGCTACATGCGCCGCCCGTTCCTGTACTTCGGCTTGTTCTATGGACTCGGCGGTGGCGTCGCGGGCGCCATGCTGATCAGCGCGGTGATCGGTGTGTTGGAAAAACCGCTGGCGCATTTGCTCGGCAGCTACGGCCAGACTTTGGCGCCAGCCGGACTCGATCTTCCGTTCTTCGCGTCGTTGATCGCTGGCGGCGGGGCGCTCGGCGTCATCGGCGCGATCGTCGCCGCGCAGTCTCGGCTCGCGCGGTTGCAAGTCGTCTGACCGCAACGGCGGTTCCATGCACGAATGTGCGACTCGGTGCGCGGAACCCGACGATCCATTAGCACTCTAACTGGAGGACTGCTAATATTCGCGGCCATGTGTTACGGGAGGTAGCATCGATGACGAACCTACTCGCATTCAACAGTCTGTCGCCGGGCGGCGACCTGAACGCGTACGTCCAAACGGTGAGCGGCTTTCCGATCCTGACCGCCGAGGAAGAGAAGGCGCTGGCCGAGCGCTTCTACTACGAGAACGACCTCGAAGCCGCACGCAAATTGGTGCTGTGCCACCTGCGCTTCGTCGTTCACCTCGCGCGCAGCTATTCCGGCTACGGGTTGGCGCATGGCGATCTGATCCAAGAAGGCAACGTCGGTCTGATGAAGGCCGTGAAGCGTTACAACCCCGAGGTCGGGGTGCGGCTCGTGTCGTTCGCCGTGCATTGGATCAAGGCGGAGATGCACGAGTTCATCCTGCGGAACTGGCGCATCGTCAAAGTGGCGACGACGAAGGCGCAGCGGAAACTGTTCTTCAACCTGCGCAGCAACAAGAACAAGCTCGGTTGGTTGAATCAGGCCGAAACGCAAGCCATCGCCAACGATCTTGGTGTGTCGCCGGCCGTCGTCACGCAAATGGAAGGCCGCCTCTCGGCACACGACATGGCGTTCGACGGTGAGTCGGACGACGAGGACGATGCGTGGACTGCGCCGTCACAATATCTCGAGGCCGTCGGTGCGGATCCCGCCGAAGCGGTCGCGGATCTCGAGCTCGCGACGTCTTCGAGCGACAGCTTGACGGCGGCGCTGAAGACGCTCGATGCGCGATCACGCGACATTCTCGAGAGCCGTTGGCTGGCGGACGAAAAAGAGACGTTGCACGAACTCGCAGCGCGCTACGACGTATCGGCGGAGCGCATTCGTCAGCTCGAGAAGAATGCGCTGAAGAAGCTCAAGAACGCGATGCAAGGCGACGCGCTCGTCGCCTAACCGATCTCGGCGATCTGCGGCCTTCTGTTAAGGTGACGTCGTCGCATTCATCGGACGGCGCATGCAGTTCTCACGCTGGTTTCTCACGCTCGGTGCGGCAGGCTGCGGTAGCGCCGTCGCACTGGGCGCGTTTGCGGCGCATGGCCTGAAGGCGCGCATCGATCCCGCTGCACTCGCTGTTTTCCAAACCGGCGTTACCTATCAGTTCTTCCATAGCCTCGCGTTGTGCCTATTGGCGCTGTGGCTGCGGCAGGTAGGGCGTGCCTTCGATGCGGGCGATGCGGCGGTCGTGGCGGGATTCGCGTTCGTCGCCGGCATTGCGATGTTCAGCTCGAGTCTGTACGTGCTCGCGCTCGGCGGCCCGCGCTGGATCGGACCGATCACCCCCCTCGGCGGTATGGCGTTCATCGCCGGATGGTGTGCGTTCGCGTGGAGCGCGTGGCGCGATTGAGAGACTCGCGCGTCTACATTCGTCGGCAAGGCAGGATGACGCGCGCCCAAGCACGCGCGTTAGAGACGTTGTGGCCGCGATATCGCATCGACGTCGCGCCCGTAGCGATCGATTGGTCGCACGCGTTCGGTCGCAGCGCGCCGCTGTTCGTCGAGATCGGCTTCGGCATGGGGCATGCGTTGCTCGCGACCGCGCGCGCGCATCCTGACTGGAACTGCATCGGTATCGAAGTCTATCGGCCGGGCATCGGCGCGGTGCTCAACGCGGTGGAGGCAGCAGGTCTCGCGAACGTGCGCCTCATCGAAGGCGACGCTCGTGACGTGCTCGCGAACATGCTCGTCGAAAACGCCTTGCATCGGATCGCCATCTATTTTCCCGACCCGTGGCCGAAGGCGAAGCACCACAAGCGTCGGTTGATCAACGCCGAGTTCGTGGCACTCGCCGCGAGCCGTCTCGAAGAAGGTGCCGAGTTGCACCTCGCGACCGACTGGCAAGACTACGCCGAGGAGATGCGCACCGTACTCGACGCCGAACCGACGCTCGAGAATCTCGCCGGCGTCGGCGCGTTCGCGCCGCGCAATGCCGAGCGGCCCACGACACGGTTCGAGGCGCGCGGCGAACGCCTAGGTCACCACGTTTGGGACTTCTCGTACCGCCGCCGTCACAGAAACTCGCTGACGACGCTGTCGAGGTAGCGTAGTCCCGTTGCCGTCACGGCGAGCCGATCGGCGCGCATCAGACCCAGTTCGCGTAAACGCCGCCACGTCGGCTCGATCGTCTCGATCGATCGCCCAGTGCGTGCCTCGAATAGCGCGGGCTCGACGCCGTCGATCAACCTCAGCGCATTCAGCATGAATTCACCCGCCAGCGCGTCGTCGTCGATCGGCATCGTGTCGCGCAACGCGTGCGCGTCGGTCCCGAGGTAGCGGCTCGGCGCCGGCGGCTTCTTCGTGCGGACGATCGTTGAGTCGAGCGTGACCTTGCCGTGCGCGCCGGCACCGATGCCGATGTAGTCGCCGAATGTCCAATAGTTGACGTTGTGCTGCGCGCGATGGCCGCACCGCGCAAAGGCCGACACTTCGTATCGTTCGTAGCCGGCCGATGCGAGCAAGTCGAAACCGGCGCACTCGATCGCCTCGAGGGCGTCCTCGCCGGGCAACGTCGGCGGATGCAGCGCGAACTCGGTGCGCGGCTCGATCGTCAACTGGTACCAGGAGAGATGCGATGGGCCGAGCGCGATCGCGCGCTCGAGATCCTCGCGGGCATCGCCGGCACTTTGCCCCGGTAAGCCATGCATCAGATCCAGATTGACGCGCTCGAAACCGGCCCGCGTCGCTGCCGCGAAGGCGCGTTCGATATCACCCGGCTCGTGGATGCGGCCGAGCGCTCGCAGCTGAGTCGCGTCGAACGACTGGGCACCAATCGACAAGCGATTGACCCCGGCGCTGCGATACGCGACGAAATGTGCCTCGTCGATCGCACCGGGATTCGCCTCGAGCGTGATTTCAACGCCGGTTGCGAGGGTCGCGCGTGCGCGAACTCCATCCAACAGCGTCGCAATGGCGCGACCGGAAAACAGACTGGGTGTTCCGCCGCCGAGGAAGATGGTGCCGATCGCGCGTCCGTCGGCGAGCACGAGGTCCGCGTCGAGGTCCCGTAGCAGCTGTTCGACGTACGTGTCTTCCGGAAGCGGTCCTTTTGCGGGATGCGAATTGAAATCGCAGTACGGACACTTCCGCACGCACCAGGGAAAGTGCACGTACAGCGACAACGGCAGTGCGCTCATTTAGCGGCTCGGATCGCGCAGTTCGTCCAGCGCTCGTCCGATCGAGTCGAGCATCGCCGCAACCGCTCGGCCGCGATGGCTGACGCGATTTTTCACGTCGCTCGGCAATTCCGCTGCGGTTTTGCCGAATTCGGCAACGAAGAAATGCGGGTCGTAGCCGAAGCCGCCGTTGCCGACCGCGGCGTCGACGATCGTACCGTGCCATTCGGCGCAGGTGATCAGCGGCGCGGGATCCGCGCGATGTCGCACGAAAACGAGAGCGCAGTAGTAGTAGGCGCGACGGTCGGCGCGACCGGCGAGCGCCGCGATCAGCTTGCGGTTGTTGGCAGAATCGTCGGCCGGCTCCCCGGCGTATCGCGCAGACCAAACTCCGGGCGCTCCGTCCAACGTATGCACGACGAGTCCGGAATCGTCCGCGAGCGCCGGCAAACCGCTGACGACTGCGGCATGGCGCGCCTTGATCAACGCGTTCTCGACGAACGTCGACGCCGTTTCGTCGGCATCGGCGATGCCGAGTGCGCGCTGCGAAACCAATTCGATGCCGAGCGGTGCGAGCAGCGCGACGAGCTCTTTCAGCTTGCCTGCGTTGCCGCTCGCGAGGACGACCTTCATGGATCGACGAACATTTGCTGCTGGAATTCGACGCGCATCGGATCGCGTCCGCGCACGACGACGTCGATGCGGAAACGTAACGTATCGCGGTCGGTGAACTTCAGCGGGGCGATGAAGTAGATCGAATCCGCTTCTTTGATCGTCGAGAACGCGAGCGCGGATTCTTGGTTCAGTAAATTCAACGTCGTTCCGCTCACGCTCGCGTCGAGCGACGCGCCGTTGCGATCGAGAACCGACAGATTGACGAAGGCGCGATCCTTGCCGCGTGCGACGCCGTAGTGCGCCGCGACATCGGGGTCGAGGAACGACGAATTGACGACGACGTAGTGCACTTCGATGTCGTCGAAACTCTGCATCTGCTCGGCTGCGAGCGGTGCGGCGAGGAGCACGAGCGCCGTTGCAGCCAGCGCGCGTCGCCAACGGACCTTGCTTCGGACAAGGGTGGTGCGTGAAGGCTCGATCCCGCTCCAAGGGTGCGTCGTCATTGCGGTCGCCCCAGGTGGTAGAACGCGGTAGTGCCCATCAAGTTGGGAAATCTCGATACCAATGGACGGTTCGCGAATTCGCTGTCGACGACGAAGCGCTCGATCACGGTCAGACGTTTGTCTGCGCACAACGCCTCGAAATCGGCGAACGTACACAGGTGAATGTTCGGTGTGTCGTACCAGCGGTGAGGCAGGTGCTTTGCGATCGGCATTCTGCCGCGCGCGGCCAAGTAGAGTCGGCAGCGCCAATGCGCGAAATTCGGGAAGGTGACGATGCACTCTCGGCCGATTCGCAACATCTCATCGAGCATCACGTCGGGCCGCTTCACGCTTTGCAGCGTGTCGGTCATCACGACGAGATCGAAGCTGTCCGTCGGGAAATTCGCCAAGCCCTGGTCGAGGTCCTGCTCGACCACGTTGACGCCGACGTTGATACAGTTCGTGATCATGTCGGCGTCGATCTCGAGACCGTAGCCGTTCACACCCTTCGCGCGTTTGAGATACGCGAGCAGTTCGCCATCGCCGCAGCCGAGGTCGAGCACACGCGCACCGGGCGTGACGAGATCGGCGATGATCGCGATGTCGGGTCTCATCCGTGCACCGCGCTTCGCGCCGCGACGTGCAGCATGTAAGACCGCAGGATTTTGAAGTAGCGCGGTACCGGTAAAAGAAACGCATCGTGCCCGTGCGGCGTGTCGACGACGGCACTCACCACGTTTCTGCGCGCGGCGATCAGGGCATCGACGATTTCCTTCGAGCGCGCCGGCGAAAAGCGCCAATCAGAGGTGAACGCGACGACGAGGAAATCGCTGCGCGCAGTGCGAAGCGCCGCGACGAGATCGTCGCCGAAGTCCCGTGCCGGATCGAATTGGTCGAGCGCGCGCGTCATCAGCAGATAGGTGTTCGCGTCGAAGTACTGCGAGAACGAGCGACCTTGATGGTGCAAGTAGCTCTCGACTTGAAATTGCACGTCGCTCGCGGTCGCGATGTCGCCCGACTTGATTTCACGGCCGAATTTGTCGCGCAAACCGTCGTCGGACAAATACGTCACGTGGCCGATCATGCGCGCGACCATCAATCCGCGCGCAGGATTGTGCGCGGCGTCGAGATAGCGGCCGCCGTCGAAGTCGGGATCCGATACGATCGCTTGGCGCGCGATCTCGTTGAACGCGATGTTCTGCGCCGACAACCGCGACGCGGCCGCGATCAACACCGCGTGGGCGACACGATCGGGGTAGTCGATCGTCCATTGCAGCGCCTGCATGCCGCCGAGGCTGCCGCCGATCACCGCGGCCCAGCGATCGATGCCGAGTGCATCGGCGAGCATCGCTTGCGTCGCGACCCAGTCGCGTACGGTGACCATCGGGAAGTCCGGCCCGTACACGCGGCCGGTCTCGGGATTGATGGAGCGCGGTCCGGTGCTGCCGTGACAACCGCCGATGTTGTTCAAGCTAACGACGTAGAAGAGGTTCGTATCGATCGGCTTGCCGGGTCCGATCGCGGAATCCCACCAACCCGGTCGATCGTCGTCGGCGGAATGCAGCCCGGCCGCATGATGGTGTCCCGACAACGCGTGACAGATCAGCACCGCGTTCGATCGCGCCGCGTTCAGCGTGCCGTACGTTTCATACATCAATTCGATGCGCGGCAGCGTACGCCCGCACAGCAGCTTCAGCGGCGCGTCGAAAATCTGTTGGCGCGGTGTTACGACACCGACGGAGTCGGCGGGGATGCGGTCTGACATAGGACGGCGGAGTCTAATGCAACGGTCCGAGCGGCACCAACGGCGCGGCCGCGCGGACGAATCGGCTCGTCGGGAGCGCGGTTTCGACTAGCTGAGCAGACTCTCGAAGACGGCTTTCAACAGGTAGTCGCGCGCGAGAATCAGAATCATGAAGACGAGGATCGGCGAGAAGTCGAGCCCGCCGAGCGGCGGAATCAGCCGTCGCGCCGGCGCGAGAATCGGTTCGGTGACTTGTACGAGCAATGCCGCGGCGGGGTGGTACGAACCGGGCGCGATGAAACTCAACACGATCACGACGATCAGCGCGAACCAATATACCGTCAGCAGCAGCCGCAGCGTGTCGTAGAGACCGAAGCCGAAGAGATACACGAAGCCCGGCGAATACTGCGATTGAATGCCGATCGCGAGCGCGTACGCGAGCACCTTTGCGAGCCACGCCGCGATGAACGAGGCGAAGTCGATGTTTCGAAATCCCGGAATGACGAGCCGCATCGGCCGCAGGATCGGATCGGTCGCCTTCACGATTCCTTGCGAAATCGGATTGTAGAAGTCGGCGCGGCTCGCTTGCAGGATCAAGCGTGCGAGAAACAAGAAACACACGACGTCGAAGACGGTGTCGATGACGAAAACCAGCGGATTGTTCATCGGATGCGCTGTCCCGGTCGGATGCGGTTGCGGGCGGTGACGTTCATTCGGCGCCGAACTCGCGCGCCAACTCTTCCGAGCGCCGCGCGGCTTGGCGCACGGCGTCGTCGATCAGCGCTTTGCACGCGCCGCGATCGAGCACCGAGATCGCGCGTTCCGTCGTGCCGCCCGGCGACGTCACGTTGCGGCGCAGTTGCGCGGGCGCCGCGGTGCTTTCGTTTGCCATGATCGCCGCGCCGTACGCGGTCTTCAGCGTCAACGTCCGCGCGGTTTCCGCATCGAGGCCGAGGGCCACGCCGGCCTCGATCATCGCTTCCATCAAGTAAAAGAAGTACGCGGGGCCGCTGCCGGACACCGCGGTGACCGCGTCGATCGCGGCCTCGTCTTGCACCCAGATGATGTGGCCGACGGCCGCAAGGATCGACTCCGCGAGCTGGCGCTGCTGCGGCGTGACGCGGTCGTTGGCGAATAGTGCAGTCACGCCGGCGCCGTACAACGCCGGAGTGTTCGGCATGCAACGCACGATGCCGTTGCCGTGACGGCTCCAACGCTCGATCGCGCTGCTGGGTACGCCGGCGGCGATGGAGATCAACAGCTGCTCGGGTCGCAGTGTCTTCGCGAGTTCGCCGACGACGTTGCCGAGTACCTGTGGCTTGACGGCAAGCACGATTGCCGCAGCGCCGGCGATCGCCGTCGCGTTCGAATCGACGACCGCGATCCCCAGTGCGGCCATGCTCGCCCGTTGGGATGCGTCGGGATCGGCCGCCACGATCGCTGCTGCCGGAACGCCGTGGCGCAACAAACCGCCGGCGAGGCTCTTTGCCATGTTGCCGGCACCGACGAGCGCGATCTTGTCAGCCATGCGTGTCTGCCGGCGTTCGCGGCGCGCGCGCGCCGAACAATGCGGTACCGATGCGAATCATCGTGGCGCCTTCCTCGATCGCGATCTCGAAATCTTGTGTCATGCCCATCGACAGGGTGTCCCAGTATTCGGCCTCGACCGGCTTGCCCGCGTCGAACAGCCTGCGCATGCGACGAAACGCGTCGCGGTGGCGCTCCGGTTCGTGCGCGGGCCGCGGGATCGCCATCAATCCACGCACGCGCAGGCGCGGCAACTTCACTAACGATGCGGCGAATTCTGCCAGAGCGGCTGGGTCTATTCCCGCCTTCTGCGGTTCCGCGTCGATGTTCACTTGAATGAGCACGTCGAGCGGTTCCGCGTCGTCCGGGCGTTGTGCCGACAAGCGCTCGGCGATCTTCAGCCGATCGACCGTCTGCACCCACTGGAAATGCCGCGCGATGTCGCGCGTTTTGTTCGATTGAACGGCGCCGATGAAGTGCCAGCACAGCGATTGCCCGCGCAGGTCGGCCATTTTCGCGAGCGCCTCAACCAGGTAGTTCTCGCCGAAATCGACCAGTCCTGCGGCCGCTGCGGCGCGCACTGCGTCACTGCTTTGTGCCTTCGACACGGCGATCAGACGCACGGATTTGCGCTCGCGGCCGCAGCGCGCAGCCGCACGCGCAATGCGCTCGTCGACCTCGGATATGTGCTTACTGATCGAGTGCATGGTGGGTGTGCAAACGGCGTCGCAGTTTAGCGACGACGCTCAGGAGCGTCATCCATCCGCCATGTGCAAGGCTGGGGGGAGGGCATACTATACGGACACTCTCCGACGGACCCGCTCGCTCTGGAGCGCGCGACTAGAAAGGGATCGCTATGGCCGGGATGGATATCACCGAACTCCTCGCGTTCAGCGCCAAACAAAACGCTTCCGACTTGCACCTATCGGCGGGGTTGCCGCCGATGATTCGCGTCGACGGTGATGTCCGTCGCATCAATTTGCCGCCGCTGGAACACCGCGAAGTGCACGCGCTGGTGTACGAGATCATGAACGACAAGCAGCGGAAGGATTACGAGGAGTTCCTCGAGACCGACTTTTCGTTCGAGGTGCCCGGTGTCGCGCGCTTTCGCGTCAACGCGTTCAACCAGAACCGCGGCGCCGGCGCCGTGTTCCGAACGATTCCGTCGAAGGTCCTGACGATGGAAGACCTGAACATGGGTCAGGTCTTCAAAGACGTGTCGATGATGCCGCGCGGCCTGGTGTTGGTGACGGGACCGACCGGTTCCGGCAAGAGCACGACGCTCGCTGCGATGGTCGACTTCGTGAACGACAATCGTTATCAGCACATTCTCACGATCGAAGACCCGATCGAGTTCGTGCACGAAAGCAAGAAGTGCCTGATCAACCAACGTGAAGTGCACCGCGACACGCACGGTTTTTCCGAAGCGCTGCGGGTGGCATTGCGCGAAGACCCCGACGTCATTCTGGTCGGCGAGATGCGCGACTTGATCACGACGCGACTCGCCCTCACCGCCGCGGAGACCGGACACCTCGTGTTCGCCACGCTGCACACGACATCGGCATCGAAGACGATCGACCGAATCATCGACCAGTTCCCCGCTGAAGAAAAAGACATGGTGCGGTCGATGTTGTCGGAGTCGCTGCAAGCGGTCATCTCGCAAACGCTGTTGAAGAAGGTCAACGGCGGTCGCGTCGCGGCGCACGAAATCATGATCGGCACGCCGGCGATTCGTAACCTGATTCGCGAAGGCAAAGTCGCGCAGATGTATTCGGCGATTCAGACGAGCGCCTCGAGCGGCATGCAGACGCTCGATCAATGTCTGCAAGGGTTGGTGCAGCGCCGCGTCATCTCGCGCGATACCGCGCGCGAAGTCGCGAAGATTCCCGAATCCTTCTGAGGTGACCGATGGAATTCGATAAATTACTGAAACTGGTCGTCGAGAAGGGCGCGTCCGACCTGTTCATCACCGCCGGTCGTCCGCCGACGATCAAGATCAACGGCAAATTGTTCGCCGCGTCGAAGAGCGCGCTATCGCCGGAGCAATCGCGCGAAATCGTGCTCGGCGTGATGAACAAGGATCAGCAGGAAGAGTTCAAGCTCAAGCACGAGTGCAACTTTGCGATCAACACGCGCGGCCTCGGCCGATTCCGCGTAAGTGCTTTCTATCAGCGCAACTTGATCGGCATGGTGTTGCGCCGCATCGAAGTGAACATTCCGAAAGTCTCCGAACTCGGACTGCCGCCGATTCTCGAACAACTGTCGATGACGAAGCGCGGCCTCATCATCTTCGTCGGTGCGACGGGTACCGGTAAGTCGACGTCGCTGGCCGCGATGATCGGCCATCGCAACGAGAACTCGAGCGGTCACATCATTTCGATCGAAGACCCGATCGAGTACATCCACCAACATCGCGGCTGCATCATCACGCAGCGCGAAGTGGGAATGGACACGGACAGTTTCGAAGTGGCGCTGAGGAACACGCTGCGCCAAGCGCCCGACGTCATCATGATCGGCGAGGT
>DASRZO010000502.1:0-3413 GCA_035686405.1 Pseudomonadales bacterium
ACCAACGCGAGGCCG
Organism: Pseudomonadales bacterium; assembly: GCA_035686405.1. Taxonomy (GTDB): domain Bacteria; phylum Pseudomonadota; class Gammaproteobacteria; order Pseudomonadales; family Azotimanducaceae; genus DATJGR01. Next base: position 16 of record DASRZO010000502.1, read on the forward strand.
TTGTTGCACCACCGCTCGCCGCGCGGCGCGGGACCGTCGTCGAATACGTGCCCTTGGTGTCCGCCGCAGCGCGCGCAGTGGTACTCGGTGCGCGGCACGACGAGTTTGAAGTCCTTCTTCGTGCCGATGTGCGACGCGACGATCGGCTGGGTGAAACTCGGCCACCCGGTTCCGCTGTCGAACTTGTTTTTGCTGGAAAAGAGCGGCAGGAAGCAGGCGGCGCAGACGAACGTGCCGGCGTGCTTCTCGTTGTTCAGCGGACTGCTGTAAGGATGCTCGGTGTCCTCTTCGAACAGCACGCGGTACCGCGCCGGTTCGAGCAACGCCTTCCACTCGGCCTCGGTCTTGTGTAACGACGGAAAATCCGGCGCGGGCGCGTCGCTCGCGCGCGTTCGAGCGGGAATCACCGGTACCGCCAACAGCGCGACTAAGCCGCGCAGCAGTGTGCGTCGTTGCATCGTGAACCTCTCTCCAGCATTCGATCGGATTGGACTCGGCGTCGCGTCATTCGTTCGCTACGCGGGCGGCGAGTTCGCCGGCACGCCTGCCGAAGACGGAGCCCGACATCAAACCGGTGCCGCCGGGATAGTTGAAGTAGAACAGACCGCCGACGAGTTCGCCGGCAGCATACAAACCGTCGATCGGATCGCCTTCTTCCGAGATCACGCGCGCGTCGGCGTCGACGTGCAAACCGCCGAAGGTGAACGTGATCCCGCACGTCACCGCGTAGGCTTCGAACGGCGGCGTGTCGAGCGGGTTCGCCCAGTTCGATTTCGGGATCGCGAGGCCGGTCGTGCCGCGACCGTCTTTGCGCGTTGGGTCGAACGGTGTCGAGTGATCGACCGCGGCGTTGAAGGCGCGCACCGTCGCGCAGAATCGCGCTGTGTCGATGCCGTCGAGCTTGGCGGCGAGCGCTTCGATCGAGTCGGCGGTCGCGCGCGTGGCTTGGCGAATTCGATATTCGTCGCGCAGCAGCGATGCCGATTTCGCATCGAATACCTGCCACGCGATCTGCTGTGGTTGCAGCAACACTTCGCGGCCGTACTTCGCATACGTGTAGTTGCGAAAATCGGCGCCCTCGTCGACGAACCGTTCGCCGCGAACGTTGACCATGATCCCGAACGGATAGGAGTGCTTTTGGAAACCGTCGCCGACGGTGAGGTCGCCGTACTCCGGTGCGTTCGCGTCCCAGCTGACGGCGTGGCAGCCGGACCAGTGACCGCGCGTCGCGGCGCCGACGTCGACCGCCATCCGGATGCCGTCGCCGGTGTTGAAGCGCGTTCCGCGAACGCGCGCGAGATCCCAGCCCGGACCGAGATAGCGTGTGCGCCAACTCGGGTTCGACTCGAATCCGCCGCAGGCGAGAACGACGGCGTCCGCCTCGAGCAAATGTTCTGCGCCGGCGGCGCGCACGCGCAGTCCGGTCGCGCGGCCCGATCGGGTCGTTAGGGCGACGGCGCGCGCACCGTAGCGAATGTCGACGCCGAGGCGCGTCGCGATTGTCGTCAAGGCGTCGACGAGGCCCGGACCGCCGCCCCATGCTTCGATCGTCAGGCCGCCCCAGAAGCGTACGCGACCGTCGACTTCGAACGACTGGCGGCCATACAGCGGTAGAAAACGCACGCCGTGTCCACGCATCCATTTGAGCGTCGAGTAGCTGTCGTTGACGAGGCGGTCGGCCAAGGCGGGATCACAGCGATATTGCGTGACGCGGCCGAGATCGTCGAAGAAATCGCTGGCCTCGTAACGGCCGAAGTCGGTGCGCGCGATCTCGCCGCTCGTCAAATCGGGCATCAATGCGACCAAATCTTCGATGCCGTGGTAGACGGCGCGAATCGCGCCGGCCGTGAAGCGGCTGTTGCCGCCGCGAAGATCGAACGGCGCGCGCTCCAGCAGGGTGACGCGGGCACCGCCTTCGCGTGCGGCGATCGCCGCACACAGCGCGGCGTTTCCGCCACCAACGACGACGATGTGGCGCGTCACGTCAGGCGGTCGCGTGTGCGTCGGAATGCGACGCTTTGATGCGCGCGTCGACGGCAGCGATTCTCGATCGAATGATCGGAATCAGTTCGCGACCGTACTCGCGCGCGTCGTTCAATGGATCGAACCCGCGCAGCAGCACGCCCGCAACGCCGAGTTCGTAGTAATTCGCGATCGCGCCGGCGACTTGGTCGGGCGTGCCGACCAGTGCGGTGGTATTGCCGGAGCCGTCGGACGCGCCGGCGATCGGCGTCCACAGGCGCTCGTCGTGTATTTCGCCGTCGGCGGCGAGCCGTATCAGGCGTCGCGCCGTTTCGGCTTCGGGTTCGCGATGGCGACCGCCGGTCGCTTGCAGAACACCGGCGAGGATCTCGCGCGCTTTGGTCCACGCTGCCGACTCGGTTGCAGCGATGATCGGCCGGAACGATACGTTGAAGCGCGGCGAGCGGCCGTGCGGCGCGGCTGCGGCGCGCACCCGTGCGATGCTGTCGGCGATTCCGGCGCGCGATTCGCCGAAGAGTGCGTAGACGTCGCAGTGGCGCGCGCCGACGCCGATCGCAGCATCCGATACGCCGCCGAACCAAACGGGCACGTGCGGGCGCTGTGCGCAGCGCACTTCGGAGTACGCGCGTTCGACGCGGTAGAACTTGCCGTCGTAGTCGAAGGGCCGATCACTGGTCCATGTCCTGCGCAGTACGTCGAGATATTCGTCGGTCCGCGCATAACGCTCGTCGTGCGTCAGCCAGTCGCCGTCGCGGCGTTGGTCGGCGTCGACACCGCCGGTGATGACGTGCAGCCAGAGCCGGCCGTCGGTGAGATTGTCGAATGTCGCGGTGGTGCGCGCGGCGAGCGTCGGCGCGACGAATCCCGGGCGGTGCGCGACGAGGAACTTCAACTGCTCGGTGCGGTTTGCGCAGAACTGCGCGACCTGAAAGCCTTCGGCCGAGGAAGCGGAATAGCCGACGAGCACGGCGTCGAAGCCGGCTTGTTCGTGCGTGCGCGCGAATTCGGCCAAGAACTGGGGATCGATCCCGCCGCCGATGACGTGGACCGCCGTGGGGCCGGGCGGCGCGACGCCGATCATCCCGATGATGTTGAGCGGCATGGCGGCGGTTCAGACGACGGGCGAGTAGCGCAGCATCACGCGCGAGCCGTCCTGCAGGCCATTGCGGAACTTCGGCCCCCAACTCGACCACTCGGCGGTGTATTTCGTGCCGAAACGTTCGAGGACGCGCGCCTGGACGGCGGTGTCGGTGACCTGCGCGCCGGTTCCCGTCAGTTCGGGTGCCTTGCGGAAGGCCTCGGTGGCGCGCTGCCAGACCCCGAACTCACCGACCCACATGCGCGCCTGCGTGAGACCTAACGAGATTGCACGGGCGCGCCACGCTTTCGATGCCGTGACGACGAAGATGTCCGTG